>DASWMK010000107.1 GCA_036399815.1 Acidimicrobiales bacterium | reverse complement strand
CAGCACGTGCTGCCCGGGGGGGCCGAGCCGACCTACCGGAGCGACCCGCCGACGTCCGGGCCGCACGTGCCCGGGCCGGCGATCACCGGCGTCGTCGACGAGCCCATCGAGCGGCCGGTCCAGGTCGGGATCCTCGAGCGGGGCGACGTGCTGATCCAGCACGAGGGCCTGCCCGCCGCCGACGCCGACGCGCTCGAGGCGCTGGCCGGCGAGCACGTCGTCGTCGCGCCCGGCGTGGACCTCCCCGCGTCCGTGGTGGCGACCGCCTGGGTGTTCAAGCGGACCTGCGACGAGGTCGACCTCGACGCCCTCCGGGAGTTCGTCGACGAGCGCGTGGGGCACGGGCCCGACCAGGAGTAGCTGGTCGTCGCCCTGGCTACCGTGCCCCGGTGACCACCGACCCCTGGGGCATCGACGACGGGTACTGGGACGTGGCCGGCGTGTGGCGGACGCCGGCGCCGGGGACGATCGGCGCGCTGCGGGCGGCGATGGGGGGCGAGTACGGGGACGAGCGGCCGCCCGACCCCCGGCCCACGTGGGTGGTCAGGGCCGGCGCCGCCGACCCGCTCCTCGGCCCGGCCGACCTCGTGCTGGAGGACGGCGCGTCGATGGCCGGGGTCACCGCCCTGCCGCCCGACCTGCCCCTCGGGTACCACGACCTCCGGCCGCTCGACGGCGGGCCGACCACCCGGCTGATCGTCGCCCCCCGCCGCTGCCACCTCCCGGCCGACCTGCGCACCTGGGGCCTCACCGTCCAGCTGTACGCGGCCCGGTCACGGACGAGCTGGGGCCTGGGCGACCTGGCCGACCTGCGGCGCATCGGCGAGTGGTCGGCCGGCGCGGGGGCCGGCATGCTCGCCGTCAACCCGCTGCACGGCGCCCTCCCGCTCCCCGCCCAGCAGCCGAGCCCGTACTACCCGAGCAGCCGGCGGTACCGGAACCCGCTGTACCTGCGGGTCGAGGAGGTCCCCGGCGCCGCCGAGGTGGCGGACGTGGAGCGGCTGGCGGCCGCCGGCCGGGGGCTGAACGGGGACCGCAGGATCGACCGGGACGAGGTGTTCGCGCTGAAGTCGGCGGCGCTGGAGGCGCTGTGGGAGCGGTTCCCCGGCGACCCCGCGTTCGACCGCTGGCTGGCGGAGCGGGGCGACGACCTGGCCGGCTACGCCACGTTCTGCGCGCTGTGCGAGCACCACGGGTCGGGGTGGAACGAGTGGCCGGAGGAGCACCGCCGGCCCGGCTCGCCGGCCGTCGGCGCCTTCGCCCGGTCCAACGACCGTCGGGTCGGCTACCACGGCTGGCTCCAGTGGCTGCTCGACCGCCAGGTGCAGGCGGCCGGCGAGGCCACCCCGCTCGTGCACGACCTGGCCATCGGGGTGGACCCGGCCGGCGCCGACGCCTGGCAGTGGCAGGAGGTGCTGGCCACCGGCGTGCGGGTCGGCGCCCCGCCCGACGAGTTCAACACCACCGGGCAGGACTGGGGGCTGCCGCCGTTCGTGCCCTGGCGGCTGCGGGCGGCCGGCTACGACCCGTTCGTGCAGACCGTGCGGTCGGGGCTGCGCCATGCCGGAGGGCTGCGGTTCGACCACGTGATGGGGCTGTTCCGGCTGTTCTGGATCCCGGAGGGCCGCTCCCCCGCCGACGGCACCTACGTCCGCTACCACGCCACCGACCTGCTCGACATCCTCGCCCTGGAGAGCGTGCGGGCCGGCGCGTTCGTGGTCGGCGAGGACCTCGGGACGGTCGAGCCGTGGATCAGGGAGGCGCTGACCGACCGGGGGGTGCTGTCGTACCGGCTGCTCTGGTTCGAGGAGGGCGACCCGTCGGGCTACCCCCGCCAGGCGCTCGCCGCGGTGACGACGCACGACCTGCCGACGGTCGCCGGCCTGTGGACCGGCTCGGACCTGGAGGTGCAGCGGGAGCTGGACCTGGAGCCGAACGAGGAGTCGACGGCGAAGATGCGCGACCGGCTGGCGACGATGGTCGGCGCCGACGACGACACCCCCGTCGGCGACGTGGTCGTCGGCGCCTACCGCCTCCTGGCCACCGCGCCGTCGATGGTGCTGAGCGCCACGCTCGACGACGCCCTCGGCGTCGAGGAGCGGCCCAACGTGCCCGGGACGATCAGCGAGTGGCCGAACTGGTCGCTCGGCCTGCCCGTCCCCCTGGAGGACGCCCTGGCGTCCGAGCAGGTGAAGGCGGTGGCCGACGCCCTCTCCGAGCGCCGCCCCGCCCCGACGGCCTAGCGCGACCGACGCCGCCCCGCCGCGCATCGCTCCGCCCCGGGCCCGCCCCGGGTGCGGGGGCCGAGCGCGGCGCCGCCCGCCGCGCATCGCGCCGCCCCGGGCCCGCCCGGGGTGCGGGGGCGTGCGAGCGCGTCGCCGCTCGCCTCGGTCGGACGTCGGCCGCGGGTCGTCCGAGGGTGACGGCGAGCCCGAGGTGGCGGCCGTCGACCGGAGACGTTGGCGCCGGGGTCGGCCCCCGGGCTAGGTGGGCGCGACGGCCGGCTCGTCGGCGGTGACGGCGCCGATGCGACGGCCGGCGGTCGTGCCCCGACGGCCCACCGGGACGTGCTCGGTGGCGGCGGGCAGCCCCGTGGCCGGCATGTTCACGTGGACGCACTCCCACCGGCCGGCCGGGACGACGTAGGTCTCGTGCCAGATCCCGACGTCGCCGGACCGGCTCCCGACCTGCCGGTTGTAGCGGCGCCAGGCCGACAGGTGCGGCGCGTCGGGGTTCGAGGCGAACCGGTCCAGGTCCTCGAAGGACCGCCAGTACTGCACGACGGCCGGCCCGCCGAACAGCAGCGCCTGGTGGGCGCCCGAGCAGCCCGTCGTGCGGGTGCTCGGCCAGCCACTTCAGCATCTTCGGCATCGCCGTGGCCACCGGCAGCCACTTGTGGACCTTCCAGGGCCGGTTCAGTCGCATCCCGATCAGGAAGACGACGACGTCGCCCTCGTGCTCGGCCGTGAACCGCCCCGGGCGCACCTTCCCCATCCGGCGACGGTAGTGCAGGCTCCATCGAACACGTGTTCGACCGACGTGCTATCGTTGCCCCATGCACACGGCGGCGGTGGTGTGGACGGTGCTCCTGCTGGCGGCGGCCGGCACGCCGGCGCTCGCGGGGCGCCGGACCGGCGGGACGGGTGCCCGGGGCGGGAATCGAACCCGCACGCCCTCTCGGGCAATGGGTTTTGAATCCATCGCGGCTGCCTGTTACGCCACCCGGGCGGGCGGCGCCAGCGTAACGTCGGGGCGTGCGACGGTCGCGGAACGAGCCGGTGGTGGAGGTGCGACGGCGGCGGCGGTGGCCGCGACGGTTGGTCGTGCTGGCCGTCCTCGTCGCCGGTGCGTTCGCCTACCGCGGGCGCAAGCTCGAGGAGGCCGAGCGCCGCTATCAGGCGCCGACCCGCCACGCGTGACGGGAAGAGGTCCGAAACTGACCGCGCGGTAGTGAAACTTCGCCTGGGGCGGCTCGGTCGGACCCGTCGATGAGCATGATCGCGTTCACGTTCCCGGGCCAGGGCTCGCAGAAGCCGGGCATGGGCCGTCCGTGGGTCGACCACCCCTCGTGGGAGCTGGTGGCCGAGGCGTCGGAGGCCACCGACCGCGACGTCGCGCACCTGCTCCTCGAGGCCGAGGCCGACGAGCTGACCGCCACCCGCAACGCCCAGCTGGGCACCTTCGTGCTCAGCCTCGTCGTCCTCGACGCGGTCGAGCGGACCGGCGTCGACGCCGCCCGCCTGGCCGGCCACAGCCTCGGCGAGTACACCGCGCTCACCGCGGCCGGCGCCCTGTCGTTCGAGGACGGCGTGCGGCTGGTGGCCGAACGGGGCGAGGCCATGCAGGTCGCAGCCGAGGAGCGGGTCGGCACGATGGCCGCCGTCCTCGGCCTGGACGACGACCTCGTGGACGTCGCCTGCCACTCCGTGGACGGCGACGTGTGGGTCGCCAACTTCAACGCCCCCGGCCAGGTCGTGATCGCCGGCGACCCCGACGCCATCAAGGCGGCGGCCGAGGCGGCCAAGGGGCTCGGTGCCCGCAAGGTGCTGCCGGTCAAGGTCAGTGGCGCCTTCCACACGCCGTACATGGCGCCGGCCCGCGACCGGCTCCGCAAGGCCCTCGCCGAGACCGAGCTGCGCGACCTGGAGGTGCCCGTCGTCGCCAACGTCGACGCCCGCCAGCACGAGCGGGGCGCCGAGTGGGCCAACCTGCTGGCCGCCCAGCTGTGCAGCCCGGTGCGCTGGCGCCAGACGCTCCACACCCTGGCCGACGGCGGGGTCACCACCTTCGTCGAGGTCGGCCCGGGCACCGTGCTCACCGGCATGGCCACCCGCACGGTCACCGGCGCCCGCGCCCTGTCCGTCTCCACCCCCGGCGACCTCGACCACCTGCTGGAGGACCTGTCCGGCCGGCCGCCCGTCGCCGTCTTCCCCGAGGGCGAGCACCTCTTCTCGAGCGAGCGCCTCGTCGTCAGCCCGGCGACCGGCGTGTTCATCCCCACCACCCCGGTCCGCCCCGGCGGCCGCATCGAGGCCGGTGAGGTCGTCGGCCTGGTCGGCGACGACGAGGTGCGCACCCCGTTCACCGGCACGCTCATGGGGCTCATGGCCTACGAGGGCGAGCGGGTGACGGCCAGCCAGCCCGTCGCCTGGCTGCGGGCCCACGGATGATCGGCTGCCGCATCACCGGGTGGGGCACGGCCCTGCCCGACAAGGTCGTCACGAACGCCGACCTCGAGGCCAGGCTCGACACGAGCGACGCCTGGATCACCGAGCGCACCGGCATCAAGGAGCGCCGGGTCGGCGGGACCACCTGCGGGCTGGCCGTCGAGGCCGGCGAGAAGGCGCTGGCCCGGGCCGGGCGGTCCGGCGCCGAGGTCGACTGCCTCCTCCTCGCCACCACCACGCCCGACCAGACCGTCCCGGCCACGTCGGCCACCGTCCAGCACGAGCTCGGCATCCCGGGCGGCGCCTTCGACCTCAACGCCGCCTGCTCAGGGTTCGTCTACGGGCTCGTCGTCGGTGCCGGCCTGATCACCACGGGGATGGACAAGGTGCTGGTCGTCGGGGCCGAGACCCTGAGCCGCATCACCGACCCGGATGACCGCGGCACGATCATCCTCTTCGGCGACGGCGCCGGCGCGGTCGTGCTCGAGGCCGACGACGAGCGGCCGTCCCTGCTCGGCTGGGACATCGGCTGCGACGGCTCGGCCCGCCACCTCCTCTACTGCGACGTCGGCGGGTGGATCCAGATGGAGGGCCGCGAGGTGTTCCGGCGGGCCGTGCGGGTGATGGTCGACTCCGCCAACCGCACCTTCGCCAAGGCCGGCGTCACCGTGGACGACGTCGCCCTCGTCGTCCCCCACCAGGCCAACCAGCGCATCATCGACGCCGCCTGCCAGCGCCTCGGCGTCCCCGCCGAGCGGGTCTCCTCCGTCCTGGCCCGCACCGGCAACACCTCGTCGGCCTCGATCCCCCTCGCCCTCGCGGAGGCGGCCGACACCGGGCGCCTCTCCCCCGGCGACCTCGTCCTCCTCGTCGGCTTCGGCGCCGGCATGACCTGGGCCAGCGCCCTGCTGCGGTGGGAGCCGTGACCGACGGCGCCGAGGGCCGCGTCGCCCTCGTCACCGGCGGCAACCGGGGCATCGGCCTCGCCGTCGCCCGGGCGCTCCACGGCGCCGGCCACCGGGTGGCCGTCACGTACCGCACCGACGCCCCCGAGGACGACGACCTGCTGGCCGTGCGGTGCGACGTCACCGACGCGGCGTCGGTCGACGAGGCGTTCACCACCGTCGAGGAGAAGCTCGGCCCCGTCGGGGTAGTGGTCAGCAACGCCGGCCAGACGGCCGACCAGCTGCTGCTGCGCATGAAGGAGGACGACTTCACGAGGGTGGTCGACGCCAACCTGACCGGTGCCTTCCGGGTGGCCAAGCGGGCCGCCGCCGGCATGGTCCGCGCCCGGTGGGGCCGGCTGGTGTTCCTGTCGTCGGTGGCGGCGCTGGCCGGGTCGCCCGGCCAGGTGAACTACGCCGCGGCCAAGGCCGGGCTCATCGGGCTGGCCCGGTCGCTCGCCCGCGAGCTGGCCTCGCGCAACGTGACGGTCAACGTCGTCGCCCCCGGCCCGATCGCCACCGACATGACCGCCGTCCTCCCCGAGTCCCGCAGGGACGCCCTCACCGCCGCCGTCCCCGTCGGGCGCTTCGGCACCGCCGAGGAGGTGGCGGCCGCCGTGGCCTTCCTGGCCTCCGACGAGGCCTCCTATGTCACCGGTGCCGTGCTCCCCGTCGACGGCGGGATGGGCATGGGACACTGATCCGACCCGAACACATCCAGGAGAACCCCCCAGCGATGAGCGACGAGAACTTCGACCGGTTCAAGAAGTGCGCCGTGGAGGTGCTCTCGGTCCCGGCCGAGAAGGTCACCCCCGACGCCAAGTTCGGCGACGACCTCGACGCCGACAGCCTCGACCTGGTCGAGCTGGTCATGGCCCTCGAAGAGGAGTTCGCCGTCAGCGTCGACGAGGAGGAGCTGGACGGGATCCAGACCGTCGGCCAGGCCTACGAGCTCATCTCGTCCAAGCTCTGATGGGCCCGAACGGCCGCCGAGTGGCGGTGACGGGGGTCGGCGTCGTCTCGCCGTGCGGCATCGGCGCCGACGCCTTCTGGGACGGCCTGTGCGGGCCGGCGCCCGAGGGCGAGCGCCGCGTCGCCGACTTCGACCCGACCCCCTTCTTCGACAACCCGAAGGAGGCCCGCCGCACCGACCGCTTCAGCCAGTTCGCGTTCGCGGCCGCCATCGAGGCGCTGGCCCAGGCGGGCGACCTGCGGGTCGACCCCGACCGGATCGGCGTCATCCTCGGCACCGGCGTGGGCGGGCTCGAGACGCTCGAGCGGGAGGTGCTCGTCTACCACGAGAAGGGCGGGCGCCGGGTCTCCCCGTTCCTCGTCCCGATGATGATGGGCAACGCCGCCGCCGCCGGCCTGTCGATGCGCTACGGCTTCCGGGGGCCGTGCGAGACGACCGTGACCGCCTGCGCGGCGAGCACCCACGCCATCGGCAACGCCGCCCGCCAGATCGCCATCGGCCGGTGCGACGCCATGCTCACCGGCGGCAGCGAGGCGTCGATGACCCCGGTCGGCGTGCAGGGCTTCGTGAACATGACCGCGCTGTCGAAGTCGGGTGTGTCCCGGCCCTTCGACGCCCGCCGGGACGGGTTCGTGATCGCCGAGGGCGGCGCCGTGCTCGTCCTGGAGGAGTGGGAGGCGGCCCTGGCCAGGGGGGCGACCATCCTCGCCGAGGTGCTCGGCGCGGCCAGCACGGCCGACGCCCACCACATCACCGCCCCGGCGCCGCACGGGTCGGGCGCCGTCGCCTGCATGGAGCTGGCGCTGGCCGACGCCGGCATCACCACCGACGACGTCCGCCACATCAACGCCCACGGCACGTCCACGCCGCTGAACGACGCGGCCGAGGCCGAGGCCATCGCCAAGGTGTTCGGCTCGCCCGGCCCGCCGGTCACCTCCACCAAGGGGGTCACCGGCCACGCGCTGGGCGCCGCCGGGGCGCTGGAGGCGGTCGCCGTCGTGCTGTCGATCCAGCGGCGGGAGGTCCCCCCGACCGCCGGCCTGGAGGAGCCCGACCCGGAGATCGCCACGATCGACCTCGTCACCGGCGAGCCCCGGCCGTGGGAGCCGGGGCCCGCGCTGTCGAACTCGTTCGGGTTCGGCGGCCACAACGGCTGCCTGGTGATCGGCCCTGGGGCCGACCGGGGCTAGACGAGCACGCCCTCCAGGCGGAGGAGCCACTCCTTGGCCGGGAGGCCGCCGCCGTAGCCGCCGAGGTGGCCGCCGGTGCGGACCACCCGGTGGCACGGCACCACGATCGGGATCGGGTTGGTGGCCATGGCCGTCCCGACGGCCCGCGACGCCCGCGGGTTGCCGACCCGCGTCGCCAGGTCCCGGTACGTGGTCACCTCGCCGTAGCGGACCCGCTCCAGCTCCCGGAGCACCTTCAGCCGGAAGCCCGAGGAGAGCGCCCGGTCGAGGGGCACGTCGAACGAGGTCCTGCGGCCCTCGAAGTACTCGTCGAGCTGACGGCGGACGGGGTCGAGCCGGGCCGGGGCCTCCACGACCCTGGGGGACAGGGCGAGCAGGCCCGGCACCGACGTCGCCGCGTCGCCGAACGTGATGCGGACGAGGCCCCGTTCGGTGGCGGCCGCCGTCATCGGGCCGATCGGGCTGTCGATCGTGGCCCAGGCGACGTCGACGAGGCCTTCGGCCAGGGCCCGGTCGGCGAAGCGGGCGGTCAGGGCGTCGACGTCGGGGACGTCGAGGTCGGGCGCCGGCAGGCCGGCCAGGTCCAGGTCGAGGTCGTCGTTGACGGTCATCGGGACAGCTCCTCTCGCAGGCGTCGGAGCCCGGTGGACACGCTCTGGCGGGCGGCGTCCTCCGAGCAGCCGAGCACGGCGGCGATCTCGGCGTAGGGCCGGTCGCCGACGATCCGGTGGACGACGGCGGTGCGCTGCTTGGGCGGCAGCGCCCGCACCGCCTGCCACAGCGGGCCGTCGGTGGCCGGCGTGGGGTCGGGCAGGGTGGCCGCCTCGTCGTCGCCGGCGGCGGCGCCGACGGGGACGGGGCGGCGGGTGCGGGCCCTGGCCGCGTCGACCACCTTGTTGTGGGCGATCGTGAACACCCAGGCGGTCAGGTTCGAGCCGGGCTCGAGGCGCGGGTAGGCCCGCAGGGCGGCGAGGAACGTCTCCTGGAAGCAGTCGGCGGCCTCGTCCCGGCCCACCGCCGCCGTCAGGTACCGGAGCACCGGGAGCCGGTGCTCCTCGAGGAACGTCGAGAACGGCGGCAGGCTCACGTCCCGGTCAACGACGCGGCGGCCCGGCCTGTGAGGTCACGACCCGCCGGCCGGGGCGAGGACGAACAGCAGCGACGCCTCGCAGGCCAGCCGGCCCCCGACCGACGCCCGGCCCGAGCCCGTCCCGGCCCGCGACGACAGGCGGCCGAGCTCGACCTCGAGGTCGAGCACGTCGCCGGGGACGACCTGGCGGCGGAAGCGGGCCCGGTCGACCCCGCCGAACAGCGGCAGCCGGCCGGCGAAGCGCTCGTCGGCCAGCACGGCGACGGCGCCGACCTGGGCGAGCGCCTCGACCATCAGCACGCCGGGGAGGGTCGGCCGGCCCGGGAAGTGGCCGGCGAAGAACGCCTCCTCGCCGGTGAGCCGCCACCGCCCGGCCGCCGACCGGCCCGGGTCGACCGCCGTCACCTCGTCCACGAGCAGGAACGGCGGCCGGTGGGGCAGGACGTCCTCGGGCCGGGGCAGCCCCGTCACGCAGAGGCCCCGAGCGCCCGCAGCAGGTTCTTCGGGGTGTCGGCCGGGCTGACCTTGTACCAGGCCTCGGCCACCTTCCCGTCCTCGTCCACGAGGAAGGCCGAGCGGACGATGCCCATGTACTTGCGGCCGTACATGGACCGCTCGCCCCACACGCCGTAGGCCTCGGCGGTGGCGTGGTCGGGGTCCGACAGGAGCGGGAAGCCGAGCGAGTACTTCTCGTCGAACGCGAGCTGCTTCGGCGGCTCGTCGGGCGAGATCCCGAGCACCTCGACATCGAGCGCGCC
>DASWMK010000106.1 GCA_036399815.1 Acidimicrobiales bacterium | reverse complement strand
TTCGGCGACTACTCCGAGGGCCGCTTCGCCTGGCTCTTGGAGGACGTGCGTCCCCTGCCTGAGCCAGTTCCGTGGAGGGGCCAGCAGGCGGCCCCGTGGTCGGCTCCGGCGGAGTTGGTGGCGAAGGTCGAGGCGGTGCTGTCGTCGTGCTGAACATCGGCGCCGGGCTGACGCTCCCCGTGGAGGCCGTCACCGAGACGTTCGCGATCCTCGCCAAGCGCGGCGTCGGGAAGACGTACACGGCGGCGGTGATGGTGGAGGAGATGGTCGCCGCCGGCCTGCCGGTCGTGGTGGTCGACCCGATCGGGGTGTGGTGGGGGCTCCGCTCGCCGGCCGATGGCCGCCCGCCTGCTCGCCACCGTCGACGCGCTCACCGCGGAACGGGACGCTGAACGCCGACGACGAGAAGCACTGGAGAGAGCGGTCCGCGTCGCCTTAGCCACTGCCGACGAGGTGCGAGCGCGTCGCCGCGCCGATGGACCGGAGACAACCAATGGGTGAGAGCGACGAGCAGGCGACCCACACGATCCCCGAGTTCGCCGCCTTGTGCCGCGAGTGGTGCAGCCGACCAGCGCAGGGCCACGACGACAAGCAGTGCGGGGACTCGTACGTCGAAGCTGGCGAGACGGTCTACGCGTTCTGCGGGTGGCACTGGGGTGCGGTGATCGGCAATGGCTGAGGTCAGCCGGGACCTCCGAGCAGCGGTCGAGCGGGTACTGCTCGGGCGCCTCGAAGAGGTCGACGGGAGCGTCCGCGCCAAGGTCGTCGGACTGGAGGTCGACGCCGCGGTTGACCTGCTCCGTGATCTGCTGGACGACCCGGAGGCCCGAGCGGCGCTCGGCGTGTCGTGTCTCCGCGAGTCGCTTCCCGACGAGCCGGCTGTGGCACCGGGGGAGCGGGCGGAGGTGATGTTCGACGTGCTGGTGGCGAAGGCGAACCGGATGGCGGTGGAGCGTGGCGAGGCACCGCCGGGGATGGAGGTGGCGCGCTATGGCGACGGCCCGCCGGTCCTTCACCTCGGGGAGCGCGTGTTCCGTCTCACCCCAACGTCTGTTTGTCCCGGCGTCGAACCTGCAACAGAAGGCGGCTGACCGTTGGACGTGGTCGGGGAGGCGAAGGCGGCGTTGGAGGAGCAGCGTGCGGCGACGTGCGGGCCGCTGAGCGCGTCGTGGGGGTTCGTGGAACTGCTGCTCGACCACATCGTCCGCATGGAGGCTGAGGCGTCGTTCTGGGCGAACCGGTAGCCCGTGCATCCTTCCCTGCCTGTCTCCGAGCCGGAAGGCTGCCAGGCGTGTCGTCTCGTCTCATCGTGAACGTGGGTCGGTGGCGCTTCGCCTTCCGGCCGATGCGGTCCCGGTTCGGCCTCCATCGCCGCGAGTTGGCTAGCGGCTCCGCTGGGGTGGGTTTCGGCGTGGTGTCCTGGCTTCGACGGGATCGGGGCCTCTCTCGCGGTGTGTCAGTCGAGCGTCGCACGATCTGATGGCGGCGCTGGTGTGCGACCTCGGTGACCGCCCCGACCTTCCCGCTCCGGAAGCGAAGGCGTTCGACGCGGCGGTGGACGTGACCTACGAGGCGCTGTCCAC
>DASWMK010000105.1 GCA_036399815.1 Acidimicrobiales bacterium | reverse complement strand
GACCGTGCGCACCGGGTGGCCGGCCGCCGGCCTCGCCCGCGAGCCGGGTGGCGGCTGGCGGCTGACGCCGGCCGGCGGCGGTGACGGCGTGGTGGCCGACGCCGTCGTCCTCGCCTGCCCGGCGCCCGCGGCGGCCGCCCTGCTGGCCGGCGCCGCCCCGGCGGCGGCGAGGGCCGTCGCCACCGTGCGCTACGCCTCGGTCGCGCTCGTGACCTTCGCCTACGACCCGGCCGCGGTGCCAGGCCCGCTCGATGCCACCGGGTTCCTCGTCCCCCGGGTCGAGGGGCTGGTGCTCACCGCCTGCTCGTGGGCGTCGAGCAAGTGGGCCCACCTCGGCGACGGCCCCGTCCTGCTGCGGGCCTCGGCCGGCCGGGTGGGCGACGAGCGGGCCGTGGCCATGGACGACGACCGGCTGGTCGACGCCCTGGCCGCCGACCTGGCCCGCACGATGGGCATCACCGGCCCGCCGCTCGAGGTCAGGGTCAGCCGCTGGCCGTCGTCGTTCCCCCAGTACGAGCCGGGGCACCTCGACCGGGTGGCGGCGGTGGAGGCCAACCTGGCCGCCACCGCGCCCGGCCTGGTGCTGGCCGGCGCCGGCCAGCGGGGGCTCGGGCTGCCGGCCTGCGTCCGCCAGGGCACCGCCGCGGCCGCCGCCGCTCTCGCCGGCGCCCGCGCGGCCGACGTTCAGGTGGGGACCTGACCGTGGACAATGGGACCGTGCCTCCGCTCCCCCGGCGCCTGCGCCGGGCCGCCGCCGTCGGGCTGGCGGCCGTCCTCGTCACCGGTGGGGCCGTGGCCGCCGGCACGTGGGCCGGCTCGTCGGGCGCGGGCGGCGGGCGGGCCGGCGCCGCGCCGGCCACGACGGCGCCGCCGGCCACGGAGGCCGGCCCGTCCACGACCGCCCCGCCGCCGAAGGCGCCGCCCTCGCTGCGGGTCACCCGGGTGGGCGACTCGCCGGTCAGCGGGCTGCCCCAGCCCGAGCCGGTCCCCGCCGACCCCAGGGCGCCGGCCGCCGTCGAGCCCATCGGCACCATCGAGATCCCGGCCATCGGCCTCACCCACGTGGTCTACGAGGGCATCACCCTGACGACGATCGACCGGGGCCCCGGCCACTGGCCGGGCACGGCCATGCCCGGGCAGGTCGGCAACGTCGTCGTGGCCGGCCACCGGACGACGCACACCCACCCGTTCCAGCGCCTCGACGAGCTCCAGCCCGGCGACCAGGTCACGTTCACCGACGCCGACGGCCAGGAGTTCGTGTACGAGCACGTGTCGACCGACGTCGTCACCCCGGACACGCTGGCGATCGCCACCCAGACCCAGGAGGCGACGGCCACCCTGTTCGCCTGCCACCCGCCCGGCTCGGCGCAGTTCCGCATCGTCGCCCACCTGCGCCTGGTCGGCGGGTCGGGCCTGCCGGCGTCGTTCCCGGCCCGCGACCGCTGAGCGCGCTCGACACCGCCCCCGCCCCCGCCCGGGACCGACGCCCACCGCGCCGGGCGGCCACGGCGGCGGCCTGCGTCGCCGTCGGGCTGGCCCTCGCCCTCGCCCTGCCGCCGGTGGGCTGGTGGCCGCTCGGGATCGTCGCCCTCGCCGGCCTCGAGCGGCTGCTGGCCGACCGGCCCGCGGTGTCCCGCGTCCGGCGGGCGACCCTGGCCGCCGCCGCGCTGCTGTTCCCGAGCCTGTGGTGGATGGGGGCGCTGACCTTCCCCGGCTACCTGATCGCGTCGGTGGTGTACTCGCTGTTCTGGGGGGCCGCCGCCCTGCTCGTGCCGCCGGGGGGGTGGCGGTGGCTGGCCCTGCCCGGCGCGATCGCGCTGGCCGAGGCGGCCAGGGCGAGGTGGCCGGTCGGCGGCGTGCCCCTGTCGACGGTCGCGCTCACCCAGAGCGACGGCCCGCTGGTCCCGCTCGTGCGGGTGGGCGGGACGGTCGGGCTGACCATCGCGGCCGTGGTCGCCGCCGTCGCCGTCGCCGCCGCGCTGCGCCGAGCCTGGCTCCCGGCCGGCGCCGCGGCGGCCGCGGTCGCGCTGGTCGCCGTCGCCGCGGCCGCCGGCCCCACGGGGCGGCCGGTCGGGGCGATCGACGTGGCCGTCGTGCAGGGCGGCGGCGAGCAGGGGACCCTGGCCGTGGACTCCGACCCCGCCGTCGTGTTCGAGCGCCACCTCGACGCCTCCGCCGCCGTCGACGGGCCGGTCGACCTCGTCGTCTGGCCCGAGGACGTGGTCGACGTGCCCACCGACGTGGCCGCCACCCCCGAGGGCGACGAGCTCGCCGACCTGGCCCGGCGGCTCGACGCCACCCTCGTCGCCGGCATCGTCGCCGACGCCGGCCCCGACCGGTTCCGCAACCAGGCGGTCGCCTGGGCGCCCGACGGCACCCTCGTCGACCGGTACGACAAGGTCCACCGGGTGCCGTTCGGCGAGTACGTGCCGCTGCGGTCGCTGCTCGAGCGGGTCGCCGACCTGTCGGCCGTCCCCTCCGACGCCATCCCCGGCCGGGGCCCCGGCGTGCTCGACACGCCGGCCGGCCGGCTCGGGGTCGTCATCTCCTGGGAGGTGTTCTTCGGCGACCGGGCGAGGAGCGCGGTGCGGGCCGGCGGCCGGGTCGTGCTCAACCCGACCAACGGCTCGTCCTTCGAGGGCCGCCAGGTGCAGTCCCAGCAGCTGGCCACGTCGCGCCTGCGGGCCATCGAGACCGGGCGATGGGTGGTCCAGGCCGCGCCGACCGGCTACAGCGCGGTGATCACCCCGGGCGGGCGGGTCGTGACCCGGTCGGGCATCGGCGACCGGGAGGTGCTGCACGCGACCGTCGGCCTCCGGGACGGCACCACCTGGTACACGGCCACCGGCGACCTCCCCTGGCTCGTGCTGGCGGCCGTGGCGGTGGCGGCCGCCTGGGCGCTCACACGTCGAGGACGAGCGTCACCGGACCGTCGTTGACGAGCGCGACGGCCATCTCGGCCCGGAAGCGGCCGGTGGCGACCGTCGCCCCGAGCCGGCGCAGCTCGTCGACCACGGCCCGGACCAGCGGCTCCGCCTGCTCGGGCCGGGCGGCGGCGATCCACGACGGGCGCCGCCCCCGGCTGGTGTCGCCGTAGAGGGTGAATTGGCTGACGACGAGCACCTCGCCGGTCGTGTCGGCCACCGACCGGTTCATCACCCCGGCGTCGTCGTCCATCACCCGCAGGTGCCACACCTTGGCCGCCAGCGCCCTGGCCTCGGCCGACGTGTCGTCGTGGGTGACGCCCACGAAGGCGCACAGGCCAGGCCCGATCCGGCCGACCTCCTCGTCCCCCACCGACACCCGGGCCCACGCCACCCGCTGCACCAGCGCCCGCACGCGGGCACCATAGGAGGGTGGCCCGGTACCGCCTCGCCGCCGGGCCGGCGGTGGCCGTGGTCGACCCGGACTGCGGCGGCCGGATCGCCTCGCTGACCCTCGACGGGGCCGAGCTGCTGGTGACCGAGGGCGACGAGCCCCTCGACTGGGGCTGCTTCCCCATGGCCCCGTGGGCCGGGCGGGTCCGCCGGGGCCGGTTCCGCTTCGACGGCCGGGAGCACCAGCTGACCGTCGACCTCCCGCCCCACGCCATCCACGGCACCACCTACACCCGCCCGTGGA
>DASWMK010000104.1 GCA_036399815.1 Acidimicrobiales bacterium | reverse complement strand
GGTCCGCTGACGCGAGCGATCCCGGCCCGCCGCCCCGCCCAGAGCTCCGGGGGACCGCTGACGCGAGCGATACCGGCCCGCCGCCCCGCCCAGAGCTCCGGGGGACCGCCGCCGCCGCCGGGCCCCCGGCCGGCGATCCCGGCCCGTCGCGGCCGGAGCTCCTGGGGACCGCCTCTGCGTCCGGGCCCACGCCGGGCGATGCCGGCGCGTCGCCGCCGTACCCGCCCCCTGCCGCGCCCGACGGGCACGCCCGCGCCCGGTCGCGACCAGCCCGGCCGGCTCGGCGGGCGGCGCCGGCGCCCCGGTTGCCGGCCGACCCGGCGCCGCCGACCGACCTGCTCGACCCGTACGCGGCCCGGCCGCCCGCCCCGCTGGCGTGGCGTGACCGGCTGGCGGCGATCGGGGACCTCACGCCCGGCCGGGTGGCGGCCGCGGCGGCCGTCGGCGTCCTGGTGCTGGCCGTCGCCGCCGTGCTCCTGCTCCGCCGACCGGCGCCGCCGCCCGAGCTGTCGCTGCCGATGGCGTCGTCGACGACCGCGGCGCCCACGACGGAACCCGCGCCGACCGAGGTGGTCGCCCACGCCGCCGGCGCCGTGGCCCATCCCGGCATCTACCGGCTGGCGCCCGGCGCCCGCGTCGCCGACCTCGTCGACGCGGCCGGGGGGCTCACCGACGGCGCCGACGGCGACCGGGTCAACCTCGCCGCCCCGCTCACCGACGGCGCGCAGGTCTACGTGCCCGAGGAGGGGGAGCCGGCACCGGTGGTCGCCCCGCCACCGGGCCCGGGCGGCCCGTCTAGCACCGACCCGGCGGCGCAGCCCGTGGACCTGAACGAGGCGACGGCCGCCGACCTCGACACCCTCCCCGGCGTCGGCCCGGCGACCGCGCAGGCGATCCTCGACTGGCGGGCGGCGAACGGCGCGTTCACGTCGGTCGACCAGCTCCTCGACGTCCGCGGCATCGGCGAGGCCAAGCTCGCCGAGCTGCGGTCGCTCGTCACCGTGTGACGGTCAGACGGCCATCCAGAACGTGATGATCCCGAAGCCCCCGAGGATGCCGAGCCAGACGCCGGTCGCCATGATCCCGAACTCGAACCAGAAGTCCCGCCAGGTGGCGTCGACGTCGGTCGTCACCCGGCCCGCCGCCCACCGCCCGAGCACCAGCCACAGCAGCGCGCTGGTGGCCAGGGCGCCGCCGACGTTGACCGGTCCGAGCAGCCACGGCAGGCCGGTGAGCAGCGCCGTCGGCACGGCCAGCAGCACGAGGCCGTAGGAGAGCAGCGACGGCTTGACGCACCCGATGCTCGTGCACGACCAGCCGACCCGGACGGCCAGCGCCACCGTGCCGAGCACGAGGGCCGGCACGCAGGCGAGCAGGGGGCCGAGGATGCGGATGCGGCCCGGCTTGGCGACGCGGCGGACCCGTCGCCGTCGGCCTGCGGCGACGGCGGGAGCGTCGCGGCGAGGCTGCGCCGACGGGCGGCGCTCGTCGACGCGCGCACGGCTGGTGCCCAGCGCCCCGCGCCCGGGTGCCCGGGCCCTGGGACCGGACGTCCTGGGCGCGGCCATTGGCCGATGGTAGCGACGGCCCCTCGCCGGATCGGTGCATGCACCGCCCCGGGGCGTTCCTGTCACACCCCCTCCGTACGGTGACGACCGTCGGGTTCCGCCCGCCGGCGCCCGGCACTTCCCCCTCTCGCTGTCGCCCCGCGCCTGGAGGTGGGACGTGCCGTCCCCGTTCCCGTCGTCCCGTCGTTCGCCGCCCCACGCTCGGGCGGGTGCTCGCCCTCGTCCCGGCGCACCCTGCCGCACCGGCCGCGCCGCGGGGCACCGGTCGTGAGCGATCGCTGGGCCGCCGTCCTCGGCGTCGCCGTCGCGCTCGGCGCCTGGCGGGCGGTCCCGGTGCCGCTCCCCGTCGCGCTCGGCCTCGTCGCCCTCGCGTTCGCGGTGCGCCGCCCGCCGCTCCTCTGCGCCGGCGCCGCGCTGCTCGCGTCGGCGCTCGGCGCCCGGGCGCTCGACGGCCTCGACCCGCCGCCGCCCGGTCGCTTCACCGGCACGGTCACCCTCGTCGGCGACCCGGAGCCCGTCGGGTCGGCCGTCCGTGCCGACGTCCGCCTGCCGGACGGCCGGCGGGTCGACGCGTGGGCACGCGGCCGGCCGGCGTGGCAGCTGGAGGACCGGCTGGCCGGGGAGCGCCTGGAGGTGACCGGCACGGTCGGTCCACCCGCGCCCGACCAGCGCGACCGCCTCGCCCTCCGCCACGTGGCCGGGCGCCTGGTCGTGTCGGGCGTGGACGACTGGCATCCCGGCGCGCCGTGGTCGACGGCCGCCAACGCCGTTCGTCGCACGCTGCTGTCCGGCGCCCGCTCGCTCCCACCGGACCGCCGCTCGCTGTTCGCCGGGTTCGTGCTCGGCGACGACCGCGACCAGCCGCCGGAGGTCGTGGACGACTTCCGCGCCGCCGGGCTCACCCACCTCCTGGCCGTGTCGGGGCAGAACGTCGCGTTCGTGCTGGCGCTCCTGCGGCCGCTGCTCTCCCGGCTCGGGCTCCGGGCCCGGCTGGCGTCGACGCTCGGCGCGATCGCGTTCTTCGCGCTCGTCACCCGGTGGGAGCCGTCCGTGCTGCGCGCCTCCGGGATGGCGGCGGTCGCGGTCACGGCGACGGCCCTCGGCCGGGAGGCGAGCACGTGCCGGCGCCTGGCGCTGGCCGTCTCGGCCGTCCTGCTCGTCGACCCCCTCCTCGTCCGGTCGCTCGCGCTGTGGCTGTCGGTCGGTGCGTCGGCCGGCATCGTGCTCCTGGCCCCCCGCATCGAGGCCCGCCTGCCCGGTCCGAGATGGCTGGCCGCCCCGCTGGCGATCACCCTGGCCGCCCAGGTCGGTGTGGCGCCCGTCGCCGTGCCGCTGTTCGGGGGCGTCCCGCTCGCCGCCGTGCCCGCCAACCTCCTCGCCGAGCCGGCGGCCGGCCCGGTGATGGTGTGGGGGCTCGCCGCCGGCCTGCCCGCCGGGGTGGTGGGCGGCGCCGTGGCGACCGCCCTCCACGTGCCCACCACGGTCCTCGTCGAGTGGGTGGCGTGGGTGGCCAGGTCGGCGGCCCGCCTCCCGCTCGGGCAGGTCAGGCTGCACCACCTCCTCCTCGCCGCCGGCGGCGTGGGGGCGAGCGTGGCGCTGCGCCGGGTCGCCCGCCCCGGCCCGGCGACCGCGGCCGGCGCGCTCGCCGCCGTCGCCGTCCTGGCGCCGGCCTGGCCGGCCGGTCCGCCGCCCGCGGTCGTCGCCCTGGACGGCGGCGCCGTCGCGTGGCGGGCCGGCGGCGCGACGGTCGTGCGGATCGGTGCCGACCCGTGGCCGGCCACCGTGCTCGCCGGCCTCCGCGACGGTCGCGTCGGCCCGATCGACGTCCTCGTGACGGACACGGGCGGGGCGGCGGCGGCCGCGACCGTCGTCGCCGTGACCGCCCGCCACGACGTCGGGCTGCTCCTTGCCCCGTCGGGCCACCGGGTGCCGGGCGGGACGGTGCCGGTTCCCGGCGACCACCTCGTCGTCGGCGGGCTCGCCGTCGACGTGCGGGCGACGGCGCCGAGCCTCGACGTCGGCGTGGTCGCCGTCGCCGCGGACGGCCCGGTGAGGGGTCACGAAGGGGGGCCGTTGGCCTGGCTGGGGCGGCCGAGGGCCGGTGTAGCGTCCGCCCGTGCAGCTCCGGCTCGGCCCGCGGGCCTACGACCTCGCCACCCGCGCGCTCGTGATGGGGATCCTGAACCGGACGCCGGACTCGTTCTCCGACGCCGGCGCCTACTGGGACTTCGACGCCTTCCTGCGCCGGGCCGACGAGCTGGTGGCGCAGGGCGCGGACCTCCTCGACGTCGGCGGGGTCAAGGCCGGCCCGGGCCCCGAGGTGACCGAGCAGGAGGAGCTCGAGCGGGTCGTGCCCGCCATCGAGGCCCTCGCGGCCCGCTTCGACGTGCCGCTGTCGGTGGACACGTGGCGGGCGTCGGTGGCCAAGGCCGCGTTCGCAGCCGGCGCCGTCGTCGGCAACGACATCAGCGGCTTCGTCGACCCCGAGTACCTCCCGGTGTGCGCCGCCGCCGGTGCGACGGTCGTCGCCACCCACATCCGGCTCGCGCCGCGCGTCCCTGACCCGAACCCGGTCTACGACGACGTCGTCGAGGCGGTCGACGCGTTCCTCGCCGACCGGGCGGCCCGGGCCGAGGCGGCCGGCGTCGACCGCGACCGGATCGTCCTCGACGCCGGGCTGGACCTCGGCAAGACGGAGGCCCAGTCGCTGCTCCTGCTGCGCCGGTCGGACCGGCTCGTCGCCCTCGGGTACCCGGTCCTGCTCTCGGCGTCCAAGAAGCGCTTCCTCGGCCACCTCCTCGACGTCCCGGTCGGCGAGCGGCAGGCGGCGACGATGGCCGCGCACGCGCTCGGCGTTGCGCTCGGGTGCCGGATCCTGCGCGCCCACGACGTCCGCAGCGCGAAGCGGGTCGCCGACGTGATCGCCGCGGTGCTCGAGGTCGCGCCGTGAGCCGATGGCGTCGGCGGGCGGCACCCCGCCGTCGCACGCCGTCGCCTGCCCGCCGATGACGGCCGACGCGCCGCCGGTCTCGCTCGTCCGCGGCGACGACGCGGTGCTCGTCGGGGCCGGGCTCCAGCGGGTCGTCGACCGGCTGGTGGGCGACGCCGACCGGAGCCTGGTCGTCGAAGAGCTGGCCGGCGAGGACTACGAGCTGGCGGCGGTCGTCAACGCGGCGCGCACCCCGCCGTTCCTGACCGACCGGCGGGTGGTCGTCGCCCGCGACGTGCACCGCTTCAGCGCCGAGCAGCTGGCGCCGGTCGTCGAGTACCTGGCCGACCCGCTGCCGACGACCGCGCTCGTGCTCGTGTGGTCGTCGGGCCGGGTGCCGAAGGCGTTGCTCGACGCCGTGAAGGCGGCCGGCGGCGCCAACGTCGACACCGGCGCGCCGACCGGCAAGGCGCGCCAGGGTTGGCTTGAGGAGCGGTTCGAGCGGAGCGGGGTCCGCCTCGACTCGGCGGCGCGCCGGCTCGTCGTCGAGCGGTTGGGAGAGGACGTCGGCCGCCTCGACAACCTGCTGCGGACGCTCGCCTCCATCCACGGGGGCTCGGTGCGGGTCGGCCCGGCCGAGGTCGAGCCGTACCTCGGCGAGGCCGGCGGCGTCCCGCCGTGGGAGCTGACCGACGCCATCGACAAGGGCGACGCGCCGGCCGCGCTCGACCGCCTGCGCCGGATGATGGTCGGCGGCGAACGGCACCCGCTCCAGATCCTCGCCACCCTCCACGGGCACTACCGGCGCCTGCTGCTGCTCGACGGGGTCGAGGTGCGGGACGAGCGGGCCGCCGCCGAGGTGCTCGGCCTGCGGGGGTCGACGTTTCCGGCCCGCAAGGCGCTCTCCCAGGTGCGCCGCCTCGGGCACGAGGGCGTCGTCCAGGCCTACCGGCTGCTGGCGAGGGCGGACCTCGACGTCCGGGGGGCGACCGACGTGCCCGACGACGTCGTCCTCGAGGTGCTGGTCGCCCGGCTCAGCCGGCTCGCCGCCCGGCGGGTCTGACCCGGCTGCCGCAGCCGGGGCCCGTCAGCGGGTGGGTGCCAGTCGGATGTCGGCGCACGCCTCGCACACCGACGCCGGGATCACCCCGACCCGCATGAGCAGCGCGAACAGCTGGCAGCCGATGCAGTACGCGAGGGCGGACTCGAGCGTCGCCGCCACCGCGATGCCGGCGACCAGGACGGCGGCCGCCGTGGTCGACCCGGCCGCGTGCAGCAGGAGGGCGGCCGTCGAGAGCGTCGCACCGATACCCTGCGCGAACCGCTTGGGCGGGCCGGGCACGAGCCGGGGCGGTGTGACGAGGCGGGGGGCGACGACGCGGGTGGCGAGCAGCGCGAGCGGGCTGAAGCGGGGACCGGCCGCCACCCGGGCGAGGAAGCCGTACGAGAGCGGCACCAGCAGCCACCCCTGCCGGGTGGCGAGGAAGGCCGCGCACTGGACGACCACCCCGGCGGCCACCACCCGGGCGGCCAGCTCGTTGACGGGGTTGGGGAACCGAAGCACTGACCGGGCGCTCACGCCCGCCAGCCTACGCCGAAACCTGACTCAGTTGGTCACGAATCGCGCCTCGGGACGCGCCACGCGGCGCGTGCCGGACGAGCGAGCGGGGGAGCGGCCGGGCCGAGGGTCAGGACCCGCCGGCCGCGGCCTGCGCGGCGGCGATGCGCTTCATGAGGCGGCTCTTGCGGCGGGCGGCCGCGTTCTTGTGGATCACGCCCTTCGCGGCGGCCTTGTCGATGCGCTTCACGGCGAGGCGGGTGGCCTCGGCGGCGTCGTCCGCGCCGGTCTCGACGGCGGTGACGGCCCGCTTGACCCGCGTCTTCACCTCGGAGCGCACGGCCTTGTTGCGGAGACGGCGCTTCTCGTTCTGACGGTTGCGCTTGATCTGGCTGCGGATGTTCGCCACGGGTCCTGAACCTGCCGGAGGTCGACTTGGGGACCCGCCACCATAGCAGCGGCGCCCCCCGACCGTCACCCAGCCGGGGCCGGCGCCGCCGTGCAGTCACCATCGTGTGCGCCACAGCGGTTATGGTGGCCGCCGATGCCGGAGCACGAGGACCCCAGCGCCGGGGAGGTCGAGGTCCACCCGCTCACCCCCGAGCGCTGGGCCGACCTCGAGGAGCTGTTCGGCCGGCGGGGCGCGGTGGCCGGCTGCTGGTGCATGTTCTGGCGGGCCCCGAGCGCGCAGATCACCGTCGCCAACAGCGAGACGAACCGGGCCGCGCTGCGGGCGCTCGTCGACGAGGGGCGGTCGACGGGGTTGCTCGCCTACCGCAACGGCCAGGTGGCGGGGTGGTGCTCGGTGGCGCCCCGGGCCGACTACGGCCGGCTCCAGCGGTCGAAGAAGCTGGGCCCGGTGGACGACGTGCCGGTGTGGTCGATCCCGTGCTTCTACATCCACCGCTCGCACCGGCGGTCGGGGGTGGCCGCCGCCCTGCTGGACGCGGCCGTCGAGCACGCCCGGGCGAACGGCGCGGTCGCCGTCGAGGGCTACCCGGTCGACCCGGCGGGCGGCCGGGCGCCGACCTCGTCGGCCTACGTCGGCGTCCTCCCGATGTTCGAGGCCGCCGGCTTCCGCGAGATCGCCCGCCGCGACGACCGCCCGATCGTCCGCCGCACGCTCGCCTGACCGCCCGGCGGCGGAGTCCGCGCGCTCAGCTGACGCGACCGGCTGAGCCGCCCGTTCGTCCGTCGGACGGTCCGCTGACCATCCCGCAACCCGGCGGCCCGGCGGCCCGGCGCCCCCGGGGCGCCTCCGGCCACGCCGGCACGACGCACACGCCGTCGCCCCACCTCCCCGCCGGCTCGCTTCGCTCCCCGCCCGGTTGCCGCGCCGGCCACCGTCGCCCGGCGCCGCGCTCCCGGCGCCGCGCTCCCCTCCGGTCGCCGCGCCGGCCGCCCGGCGCCGCGCCGGCGCGCCACCCGGGCCAGGCCCTCCGGCGGGGCCGGGACGGTCGGCCGCTACGCTCGCCTGCGGCCCGCGTTCGGGCCGGTCCCCGCCCGCCGCCCTCCGGAAGCACCGTGCCCGACCTCGACATCCGCCGCCTGCGCTGCCTCTCGGTCATCGCCCACGTCGACCACGGCAAGACGACGCTGACCGACCGCATGCTCGAGCTCTGCGGCGCGGTCGACCCCAGGGACATGCGGGCCCAGTACCTCGACTCGATGGAGCTCGAGCGGGAGCGGGGCATCACGATCAAGCTCCAGAGCGTCCGCCTCGACTGGCGCGACCACGTGCTCAACCTCATCGACACGCCCGGCCACGTCGACTTCGGCTACGAGGTGAGCCGCTCGCTCGCCGCCTGCGAGGGCGTCATCCTGCTCGTCGACGCCGCGCAGGGGATCGAGGCCCAGACCCTCGCCAACTGCTACCTGGCGCTCGAGCACGACCTCGAGATCGTCGCCGCGCTGAACAAGATCGACCTGCCGGCGGCCGAGCCCGACCGCTACGCGGAGGAGATCGAGCGGGTGCTCGGCATCCCCGCGGACAGCATCCTCCGGGTCAGCGGCAAGACCGGGGACGGCGTGCGCGAGCTGCTCGACGCCGTGGTCGACCGCATCCCGGCCCCCGTCGGCGACGCCGACGCGCCGCTCCAGGCGCTGATCTTCGACTCCCACTTCGACCAGTACCGCGGGGTCGTCAGCTCGGTGCGGGTGAAGAACGGCGTCCTCCGCACCGGCGCCCGGCTGCGGTTCATGCAGGCCGGCGCCGTCCACGACGCGGACGAGGTCGGCGTCCGGCTGCCCGTGCCGACCCCCGTGCCCGAGCTCGGGCCTGGCGAGGTCGGCTACCTGATCGCCGGCATCAAGGACGTCGCCGAGGCCCGCTCGGGCGAGACCGTCACCGAGGCCAACCGCCCGGCCAGCGGCCCGCTGGAGGGCTACCGGGACCCGAAGCCGATGGTGTTCTGCGGCCTCTACCCGGTCGAGGGCGACGACTTCGCCGACCTGCGGGAGGCGCTCGAGAAGATGCGCCTCGACGACGCCAGCATCACCTACGAGCCGGAGACGTCGGGCGCGCTCGGCTTCGGGTTCCGCTGCGGGTTCCTCGGCCTGCTGCACATGGAGGTCGTGCGGGAGCGCCTGGAGCGGGAGTTCGACCTGTCGCTGATCGCCACGGCGCCGTCGGTCGCCTACCGGGTGCTGACCACGTCGGACGACGTCGTCGAGGTCGACAACCCGAGCGACATGCCGCCGGTGCCGGAGATCGAGGCCATCGAGGAGCCGTGGCTGAACGTCACGATCCTGCTGCCGTCGGAGTACACGGGCACCGTGATGGACCTGTGCCAGCAGCGCCGGGGGGACATGGCCAAGCTCGAGTACCTGTCGCCCGAGCGGGTCGAGCTCGTGTACCGGATCCCGCTGGCCGAGGTCGTCGTCGACTTCTTCGACCAGCTGAAGAGCCGCACGCAGGGCTACGCCAGCCTCGACTACGAGCCGGCCGGCTACGAGCGCTCGAACCTCGTGAAGGTCGACATCCTGCTGAACGGCGTGCCGGTCGACGCGTTCAGCACGATCGTCCACCGCGACAAGTCGGCGGAGTACGGGCGCCGGATGACCGCCAAGCTGCGCGAGCTGATCCCCCGCCAGCTGTTCGACGTGCCCATCCAGGCCGCCATCGGCGGGCGCATCATCGCCAGGGAGACGGTCAAGGCCAAGCGCAAGGACGTGCTGGCCAAGTGCTACGGCGGCGACATCACCCGCAAGCGCAAGCTCCTCGAGCGCCAGAAGGAGGGGAAGCGGCGGATGAAGAGCATCGGCCGCGTCGAGGTCCCCCAGGAGGCGTTCATCTCCGCCCTCCGCCTGGAGGAGTAGGCCGGACGCGACGGTGGGCGGCCCCCCGTTCAGGGCCGCCCACCGGCGAACGTCGTCCCGAAGGAACGACCCCGGGCTCAGCCCAGGGCCGCGCCGAACAGGTCGCCCTGCTCCGACAGGCCGCCGGACCGGGTCTGGGTGTAGGTGTCGGCGACGACCGGCGGGGTCGGGTCGTTGAAGTGGATCGTCACCGCGCCGGCGTTGTCGGCGCCCTCGATGTTCTCGCCGGGGGCGCCCACGGCGAACTCGCCGAACGCGTCCTCGGGGCCGTTCAGGAAGTAGAACGCGAGCGCGGCGCCGAAGTTGTCACCGGCGTCGGGCACGCCGCCGAGCCCGCTCTGGTCGAAGGTCACCGACCCGACCGGGGTGAGGCCCCGGCTCGACCCGAACAGGATGGACACCACGCCGGCGTCCTCGGCCGCGCCGACGTCCTCGAACGGCGAACCGACGAGCAGGTCGGCGTACGGGGCGAGGCTGAAGATGCCCTCGGTCAGCGTCTCGCCGAAGCGGTCGAAGGACTCGATGTCCTCGCCGACGTCGTTCTGGTTGAAGCCCCTCGACGGCGGGCCGCCGAGGATGCTGTTGAGGCCCGGGTAGACGACGGTGACCTTGCCGGCCTGGTCGACGCTGCCGATGCTCTCACCCGGCACGCCGATGGCGAGGCCGGTGGCGCCGGCGTTCTCGTCGAAGCTGCCGGCCGCGAGCGACCACCCGAAGTTGTCGCCGGTCTCGGACGTCTCCGGCGCGCCGCCGCCCTGGCGGAGCACGTCGCTGGTCGAGCCGAGCGCGGTGGAGTTGCCGTAGACGACGGTGACGTTGCCGCTGTCGACCACGTCGCCGGCGTCCTCGCCGGGCGCGCCGACGGCCAGGTCGTTGAACTCGTCGAGGGTGTTGTAGTTGCCCTTCTGGAGGGAGAAGCCGAAGTGGTCGCCGGCCTCCTTCTCGCCCCGCACCCCGGTCGAGCCCTGGGACAGCACGCGGACGCCGCCCCGGCCCGGCCCGAGGGCGTCGCCGTAGACCACGGTGACGTTGCCGCTGTCGACGACGTCGCCGCCGTCCTCGTCGGGCGCGCCGACGGCGAGGTCGCCGTAGACGTCGTTGCGCCACGAGCCGGCCTCGAGCGCCTGGCCGAAGTGGTCCTCGGCCTCGACGGCGCCGCCGACCGTGCCCTGGTTGACCGGGGTCGCCCGGCCGGTGGTGCCGTTGACGCCGCCGTACACGATCGTCACGTTGCCGGCGTCGACGACGTCGCCGACGTCCTCGAAGGGGGCGCCGACGGCGACGTCGTCGAGGCCGTCGCCGTCGAAGTCGTCGACCACGATCGCGGCACCGAACATGTCGCCGTCCTCCGCCGCGCCGGCGGCGCCGTTCTGGTTGACGGTCTGGGTGCGGGCCGGGAAGCCCTCCTCGCCGCCGTAGAGGATGACGATGGCGCCGGCGTCGACCTTGTCGCCCACGTCCTCGCCGGGCACACCGACGACGACGTCTTCGAAGGCGTCCTCGTCGATGAAGCCGGAGGCGCTGGCGACGCCGGCCGCGTCGGCCCGGGCCGCGCCCGGCGGTGACGCCGAGCTCGCGGACGCGCCGCTGGCGATCACGGCCATTCCGCTCGCCACCAGCGCCGCCGCTGCGGCGCCGATCAGTGCTCGCTTCATGAAGTTGCCTGTCCCTTTCCGTTGATGGTGGGTCTGCCGCTGCGCCGCCCGCGGGTGGAGAGCTCGGTGGACGTCATGGGAAGGGGTCGGGGTGCCGGGCGGCCGGTCGGCCTCCGGGAGCGCGCCGGGCCGGGCGTTGATCGCTCCCAACGATCGGTCGGCCCACATCACCCCCTGCGCTCGGGGCGACATTCAAGCGCGAATTCACTGCCGGTGCGGGCGCCGTCCCGGACGGCGCGGCGCGGTCAGGCCGGCGGGTGGAAGACGGCCCGGCCCTTGCGGGCGTAGAGGCGCTGGTCGGCGAGCGCGTAGAGGGCGTCGACCTGGGCCGCCTCGTCCGGGCAGCTCGCCGTCCCGACGGACAGCTCGACGTGGGGCGCGGCGGGCACGTCGCCGCCGACCCGGAGCCGGTCGAGGACGCTGTCGAGGTGGCCGGCGTCGTAGGCCGGCAGGAGCAGGCCGAACTCGTCGCCGCCGATCCGGCCGGCCACGTCGCCGGCCCGCAGGCTCCGGCGGAGGCGCTCGCCGACCGACCGCAGCACGGCGTCGCCCACGGGGTGGCCGAGCCGGTCGTTGATGTCCTTGAACCGGTTGAGGTCGATGAGCACGAACGTGAACGGCCAGCCGTAGCGGGCGCTGCGGTTGACGGCGAGGCCGAGCTGCTCGTCGAACCCCCGCCGGTTGTAGAGGCCGGTCAGCGCGTCGTGGGTCGACAGGTAGTGGAGGCGGTCGATCCGCCAGGCGACCGTGCAGAGGTGGAAGATCGAGTCGACGACGTCGGCGTGGTCGGGCAGGGCCGGGTCGGTGTACACGCCGGGCCGGCGGTGCAGGGACCGGAGGCGGGCGGGCTCGGCGTCGCCGTGGCGGCGGGCGGCGGCGAAGCACTGCACGCCGAGCTTCTGGTCCTCGACGACGGCGACCGCGGAGGCCAGCTGCCAGTAGGCGACGAGGCGCTCGAGCGCGGCGTTGATGAAGGCCGGCCCCGACCGTCCGGCGGCGAGGTCCTCGACGAGCGCGGCGAGCAGGGGATGGCCCCGGCGCTCCCTCACCCGTTCGGGCACCGAGCTCGTCACGGTGCACCTCGCTCCTGTCTCGTGCCTGCCGATGCTCGCCGGCGGTCCATCGGACCGCCGCCGTCCCCAGGCCGCACCCCCCGCCCGGCGGCGGCCGGAGCATACCGTTCGCGACCGCTCGGACGCTGGCTGCGTCGACCATCCCGAGTTCGCGGAGTTCGCGTCGTTACCATGCGCGGCCCATGGGCTGGTGCCACGAGTTCGGCGTGGTCGTGGCGTCGGGCTGTTCGGCGCCGATGGTGGCGGGAGCGACGTCGTGCGCCTGCCCGGAGTGCGGCACGGAGTGCCACGGTCGGTTCGCCAGCTGCACCGACGTGTGGGCCGCCGGCCCCCGTCCGGTCGCCGTCCGGCGGCCCGAGTCGGCCGCCGCGCCGGCCCAGCCGGCGGCCGCCCTGGTCGCCTCGCTGGTCGGCGGGGAGGGCCCGGCGCCGTCCGCCGCGGCGACGGGGGAGGTGCTCGCCTGGATGGTGGGCGCCGTCGACGACCTCCGCGCCGAGGTGCAGCAGGTGAACGAGGCCGTCGCCGCCCAGCAGGCCACCGTCGACCGCCTGGTCGCCGCCGTGGCCGCCGGCGGCGCGCCCGCAGCGGCGGGCGAGCGGGAGCCGCTCCTCGTCGCCGAGCTGCGGTCGTGGACGACCGGCGCCGCCGAGCGGGACCGGGACCTGGCCAGGGCGCTGGCCGACCTGCCGGCCCGGGTCGCCGCCGAGGTCGCCGGGCGGGACCCGGGGGTGGCGAGGGCGCTGGCCGACCTGCCGGCCCGGGTCGCCGCCGAGGTCGCCGCCCGGGACGGCTCGGCCGCCACGGCCAGGGTCGTGGCCCTCGCCGAGCAGCTGCCCAACCGGCTCGGAGCGGCCATCGCCGCCGCCGTCGAGGGCCGGCAGGAGGCCTACCTCGCCAGGGTCGAGGAGGTGACGGCCGCGCTCGGCTCGGCGCTGGCCGGCGTGCGGGCCGCCTGCGCCGACCTGCGGGTCGAGGTCGACCGGGCCGGGCGGGCCGGGGCCGATGGCGTCGACGGCGTCGTCGACCGCCTCGGCCGGGGCCTCGACCACCTGGCCGACGCCGTCGACCGCTCCGGCACGGGGGCCCCCGGGCCCGTCTGACCCGCCCGGCGGGCCGGGGCCGCCACTTGGCACTCGGTATCATCGAGTGCGAATCGCCGACGACGAACCGGGGACGATGCTGGACGATCGCAAGGCCGCCATCCTCCGCGCGGTGGTCGAGCAGTACATCGAGACGGCCCAGCCGGTCGGCTCCGGCCATGTGGTCAGGGGCGGGAGCCTGAACGTCTCGCCGGCCACCGTCCGCAACGAGATGGCCGCGCTCGAGGCCGAGGGCTACCTGCGCCAGCCCCACACGAGCGCCGGCCGGGTGCCCACCGAGAAGGGCTACCGCTTCTTCGTCGACCACCTGGCGCCGCCCCGGCTGGCCGCCTGGAAGGCCGAGCAGGTCAGCGCCTTCTTCGCCAGGGCGCACGGCGAGATGGAGCAGATGCTGGCCGAGACCAGCCGGCTGCTGTCGACCCTGACCGACTACGCGGCCGTCGTGGTCAGCCCGCCGCACGAGGCGGCGTCCATCCGGTCCGTGCAGCTCGTCGGTCTGAGCGGGCAGCTCGCCCTCGTGGTCGTGGTGCTGTCCAACGGCGCCGTCGAGAAGGCCACCGTGGAGCTCGACGGGTCGGCCGGGCCCGAGCGCCTGGCCGCGGCGACGGCCCACCTGTCCACCCACGTCGTCGGGACGACCCTGGCCAGCGTGCGCACCGTGCCGGCCACCGGCGACGTCGCCACCGACCACCTGGTGGCCGCCGCGCTCGACGCCGTCGCCCCGAACCGCCGTCACGCCGACGGCGACCAGGTCTACGTCGGTGGCGCCTCCCGCGTGGTGGCCGCCTTCGAGGCCGTCGACACCGTCCGCAAGGTCCTGTCGATCCTCGAGGAGCAATACCTGGTGGTCAGCCTGCTCCGCGACGTCGTCGACCGGGGCATGAACGTCGCCATCGGCACCGAGACCGGCCTCGAGCCCCTGGCCGAGTGCTCGCTCGTCGTCGCGCCGTTCGAGGCCGGCGGCGAAGGCGGCACGATCGCCGTCCTCGGGCCGACGAGGATGGACTACCCCCAGGCGCTGGCCGCAGTGGCCGTCGTCAGCCACCGTCTCGGGCACCGGCTGAGCGAGGGCTGACCCCCGTGGCAACCGACTACTACGAGGTGCTCGGCGTCTCGCGGGACGCCACGCCCGACGAGATCAAGCGGGCCTACCGGCGCCTCGCCCGCCAGTACCACCCCGACGCCAACCCCGACGACCCGGACGCCGAGGCCCGGTTCAAGGAGGTGGCGCTCGCCTACGAGACCCTGAGCGACCCCGACCGCCGGGCCCGCTACGACCGGTTCGGGGCCGAGACGCCGGGCGAGCCGATGTTCGGCGCCGGCGGCCTGGGCGACATCTTCGAGGCCTTCTTCGGCGGGGCCAGCCCGTTCGGCGGCGGCGGTGGCGG
>DASWMK010000103.1 GCA_036399815.1 Acidimicrobiales bacterium | reverse complement strand
ACGACGGCGCCGTCGCGAAGGTCGGCCAGCTGGTGGCCCTCGCCGCTCACGCCCTCCCGGCCGACGACGAGGCGCTCGACGCCGGGCGGCACGAGCAGGTCGACCCAGTTCGTCCCCTGGCGGCCGGACACCCGGTGGTCGCCCCGCCCGTCGGTCCACGAGGCGACCACGTCGCCGACGAGGAGCACGTCGACCCCGAGCGAGGACGGCGCCGCCACCCCGAACGCCGGCACCCGCTGGCGGGGCACCGCCATGATCGCGGCGATCAGCCGCCTGGCCAGCTCGCCGGTGGCCGGCCGGCCGGCCCCGCAGACCTCGGCGACGGTCTCGAGCAGGGTCCGGCGGACGTCGTCGCGGCCGGGGTCGTCCAGGTCGACGACCAGCACGGCGTCGCCCGACCGGGCGACGAGGGCGTCGCCGGGCAGCACGCACACCCGGGTCACAGGATGCGCCCGCCGTCGAAGCGCCAGCGCAGGAACAGCACCCGCATCGGGCCGTTGACGAAGAACCAGGTGAGGAGCCAGGTCGTCGTGAAGTGGACGACGTAGGCCGAGCCGGGGAGGACGTCGACGTCGAAGAGGGCCTTCGTGGCGAAGTGGGCGACGATCCCCTCGTTGATCCCGGTGAGCAGCCCGAACAGCGCCGGCCAGTCCTTCTCCCACCGGAACTGCTGGAGCAGGTGGTACACGAGCTCCCAGACGAGCCCGGCGAGCAGCACGGTCGCCAGCACCTCGAACGTCAGCTCGTAGACGTCGCCGAGGCCGGCCTCGCCGGGGATGCCGGGCAGGAACGGCGACACGAGGAGGGTCCACAGGCCGCCGACGACGACGAGGACGAAGATCCTCGTCTCGATGCGGCCGATCAGGGTCGGGGTCACCGGTGCCCGCCCGCTACCCGTCGACCGGCTGGTTGCGGGCCCATCGCCACCACTGTGACACGGAACGCCCGAGGCCGATCCGGCGGCAGAAGCCGCGCCTCGCGAGGTCGTCGGCGATCCGCAGCCCGGCGTACTGGAGGCCGAGGAACGAGTCCACGCCGGCGTAGTAGGCGCCGAGCGTGATCGACCCGGACGCGTACATCGCGCCGGGCGGGCTGTCCGCGCCGCGCACCTCGAAGCTGAGGCCGACGTCGAGCCGCTTCAGGAGGTTGAGGCCGGCGCCGCCGTGCTCGAGCAGGTCCTTCAGCAGCCGGTGCTCGGGGACGGCGCCCTCGAGGCCGGTGCAGTCGATCACGAAGTGGGCGGGCACCTCGAGGATCGACCCGTCCTTGGCCCGCACCCGGGTGACCACCGTGTTGTCGGCCCCCGGCGTCATGTCGGCCACCTCGCCGACGAACTGACGGTAGTAGCCCTTGGACCGGGCGAGCGCGATCTCCTTCTGCCACAGCTTGCGCTTCGGGGTGGTGGTCCCGCCCATGACCTTGAACAGCTGGGCCCGCTCCTCGTCGCTCCCCCGCTCCAACCGGTAGCGCAGCTGGCCGCCCCACGCCCCCTTCGGCCAGTTGAAACCCTGGTAGGCGACGCCGTCCGCGGCCCGGCGGCGCATGAACACGCTCGGGCCCTGGAGCCCGTGCTGGTACGTGCGGAACAGGTGGACGATCTGGGTCCTCGCCCCGTGGCGCTCGACGTCCTCCATCAGCCGCTGGAGCACCCGGGAGGCGACGATGCCGGCGCCCCGCACGAGCACCGTGCCGCCCCGCCGGATCAGCTCCTCGTAGACGTGCTCGTGGGGCGCGTACGCGTTCACCACCCGCGTGTAGTCGTTGTACCTGGTCAGGTAGGCCTGGAGGTCGGGCAGGAAGCGGAGGCCCGGGTAGCCGACGGCGACGTGCACGAACGACGACCGGAACGCCACCCGGCGGGTCGGCCAGGTGCCCTCGGGCGGGGTGAGGATCGAGAAGTAGCCGCCGCCCGCCCGCCGGCGCACCATGCGGGCCTGGCCCTTGGCCAGCATGGACGTCCAGCCGATGCGGGCCGTCTCCCGGTCGACCGAGCGGTACACGTCGCCCGACCTCGGCGTGTAGTAGTCGGTGAGGACCGGCTCGGTGGCCACCTGGAACAGCGGGGCGAGGAAGCCGGGCACGGACCGGGCCGCGAACGCCTCGCGCACCGCGTAGCTGGGCCAGCCCCAGATGTTGTCCATCACCGAGGCCGAGTCCGACCGCAGGCGCTCCCCGTCCGGGATCTGGGAGTTGCGGGCGAGGTAGGCGTAGGTGTCGTAGGGGCGGTCGAGGTTCGTGAGGACCCGGATGCTCGACGCCGGCACGCCGGCGATGCGCAGGAAGTCGACCAGCGCGAACGAGCCGAGCCCCCCGCCGATCGTGACGAGCGGCGCGTCGTAGACGGGGATGCCGGCGTCGGCCAGCATCACGTCGGTCCACAGGCTCGTGGCGATCAGCTGGTCCGTGAGCTCGCCGGGCGCGCGACGGGCGTCCGCCGCCGGCTCGGCACTGCGGATCTCCGGCACGTCCGGCCCTTCCCTCCCCTGCCGCGCCTGCGCGGCCGCCCCTCCGACGGGCGGATGGTAGCGGCCCGTACACTGCGGCCGGGACGTGGGAGGGTCGCCGTGGTGAGCCCCGAGGCCGCCGCCGGCACCGTGCTGGCCGGGCGGTACCGAATCGAGCGGGAGATCGAGCGCGGTGGCTTCGCGACCGTGTACCTGGCGAGCGACCTGCGGCTGCACGGCAAGCGGGTCGCCGTCAAGGTGCTCAGCCCGGCCATGGGCGTCGACGAGGCCTTCCGCGAGCGGTTCGTGCGCGAGTCGGCCATGGCCGTCGAGCTCGACGACCACCCCGGCATCGTGCCCGTCTACGACGCCGGCGAGGACGGCGACGGGTCGCTGTACCTCGTCATGCGCTACATCGAGGGCACCGACCTCAACCGGGCCATCAACCGCTACGGCCCGGTGCCGGCGGACACGATGGCGTCGATCCTCGACCAGGTGGCGGGCGCCCTCGACGTGGCCCACGCCGCCGGCCTGGTCCACCGGGACGTGAAGCCGGGCAACATCCTGCTCACGGCCGACCTCCGCCGGGCCTACCTCGCCGACTTCGGTCTGACCAAGCGGGTCCACGCCGACCAGGCCCTCACCCAGGCCCACCAGTACCTGGGGACGACGTACTACTCGGCGCCCGAGCAGTTCGAGGGGGCCGCGGTGGGGCCGCCGGCCGACGTGTACGCGCTCGGCGCCGTCCTCTACCACGGCCTGACCGGGTCGCCACCGTTCCGGGGCACCCCCGAGTCGGTGATCGCCGCCCACCTCACCCGGCCGGTCCCACCGGTGACCGCGAGCCGCCCGGACCTCAGCCCGGCCGTCGACTGGGTGGTGGCCAGGGCGATGGCCAAGGCGCCCGAGCAGCGCTACCAGCGGGCCGGCGACCTCGCCGCCGACGCCGCCAGGGCGCTGGGCGCGGCCGGCGCCACCGCGGCCGGGGCGTCCACCAGCGGCGCCTTCCAGGCCCCG
>DASWMK010000102.1 GCA_036399815.1 Acidimicrobiales bacterium | reverse complement strand
GCTGTACGGCGTGCTCGCCGCCGGTGTGCGGGTGCGTGAGACCCTCCTCCCGCTCCTGCTCCTGCCGGCGCTGGCACCGGTCCTCATCGGCGCCACCCAGGCGACCGAGGCGGCCCTCGGAGGGGCCACGGCCGAAGGCTGGCCGTGGTGCAACCTGCTCGCCGTCTTCGCCGTGGTGACCACGGCGTTCGGGGTCGCAGCCTTCGGCCCCCTATTGGAGGAAGCGTGACCGCGGTGACGTCGACCGCCAGCCGGGGGACCAGGGTGCTCGGCGCCCTCACCCTCGCCGGGTCGGCCCTCCTCGTCTGGCTGGCCCTCGTGGCCACCCCGGCCGACGCCGTCCAGGGCGACGGCGTCCGCCTGCTGTACCTGCACGTGCCCACCGTGTCGGCCGCCTACCTCGCCTTCGCCGTCACCGCCGTCGGCAGCGCCCTGTACCTGTGGCGGAAGTCGCCGTTCTGGGACCTCGTGGCCGCGGCGGCGGCCGAGATCGGCGTCGTGATGACGGCGCTCACCCTCGTGGTCGGGATGCTGTGGGGCCGGATCAGCTGGGGCGTGTACTGGGTTTGGGACGCCCGCCTCACGACCACGGCCCTGCTCGAGGTGCTGTTCCTCGGCTACCTCGCCGTCCGCCGGCTGGGCGGCGACCCCGGCGTGCGGTCCCGGCGGGCGGCCATCGCCGGCCTGATCGCCGCGGCCGACCTGCCGATCGTCCACTACTCGGTCGAGTGGTGGCGCACCCTGCACCAGGGGCCGACCCTGGCCCGCCTCGACCCCCAGATCGACGGGCTCATGCTGTTCACGCTGGTGCTCGGCATGGCCGTGTTCGCCCTGCTCTCCGCCTGGCTCCTCGTCCACCGCTTCCGCTCGCTCGCCTGCGAGGAGCGGCTGGCCGACCGGGGCCTCGACCTCGCCCTGCGCGAGCGGTGGGCCGAGGGCGCCGCCGCCGTCCCCGTCGAGGTGGCCGGCCGTGGATGACGCCGGCTTCATCCTCGGCGGCTACGCGGTGACGGCCGTGGCCCTCGCCGCCTACGCCGTCCGGGTCGTGCTCCGCGGCCGCCGGGTGACCCGCGCCCTGCCGCCCGAGGAGCGCCGGTGGCTGTAGCGACGCGCCGGCGGACGTCCCGCCGGACCTGGGTGGTGATCGTCGTCGTCCTCGCCGCCATCGGCTACCTGGCCTGGCAGGGGATCGGGAACGCGACCCTGTACTTCTACAACGCCGACGAGGCCGTGGCCCGGCGCGACGAGCTCGGCGACCGGCGGTTCCGGGTGCAGGGCACGGTGGTCGACGGGTCGGTCGTCGAGACGGGCGCGGCCGTCGACTTCACCATCGAGTTCGCCGGCACCACCGTGCCCGTCCACCACGTGGGCGACCCGCCCGAGCTGTTCCAGCCCGGCATCCCGGTCGTGCTCGAGGGCCACTGGGACGGCGAGCGCTTCGCCAGCGACCAGATCATGGTGAAGCACTCCTCGGAGTACAAGGCCGAGAACCCCGACCGGGTCGAGCCGGGCGCGCCCTGATGAACGCCGCCCTCGGGAGGGCCGGGGTCACCCTCGGCTTCGTCGCGGCCGTGCTCGGCGCGGTCACCGTCGCCGCCGGCCTGGCCCGCCACCGCCCCCCGATGCTGCGGGCCGGCCGCAGCTACGCCTTGCTCGTGCTGCTCGGCGCCCTCGTCGCCACCTTCGCCATGGAGCGGGCCCTCGTCGGCCACGACTTCTCCGTGCGCTACGTGGCCGAGAACGGCAGCCGGTCCACGCCGCTGCTCTACACGGTGGCCGGCCTGTGGGCCGCGCTCGAGGGGTCGATCCTGCTGTGGGGCCTCGTCCTCGCCGGCTACGTCGTCACCGTCACCCACGTGTTCCGTCGCCGCCTGGCCGAGCCGCTGGTCGGCTGGGCCATGCTCGCCATGCTCGCCGTCGCGGCCTTCTTCTTCGGCCTGCTGCTCGGCCCGGCCGACCCGTTCCGCACGATCAGCCCGGTCCCCCTCGACGGCAACGGGCCCAACCCGCTGCTCCAGAACCACCCGCTGATGGCGATCCACCCGCCGATGCTGTACCTCGGCTACGTCGGGTTCACCGTCCCGTTCGCGTTCGCCATCGCCGCCCTCGCCAGCGGCCGGGTGGGCGAGGGGTGGCTCGTCGCCACCCGGCGCTGGACGCTGTTCGCCTGGGGGTTCCTCACCGTCGGCATCCTGCTCGGCGCCTGGTGGAGCTACGAGGTGCTCGGCTGGGGTGGGTACTGGGCGTGGGACCCGGTCGAGAACGCCTCGTTCCTGCCGTGGCTGACCGGCACCGCCTACCTGCACTCGGTGATGGTCCAGGAGCGGCGCGGGATGCTGCGGGTCTGGAACCTGTCGCTGCTGTGCGCCACGTTCTCGCTGACGATCCTCGGCACGTTCCTCACCCGTTCCGGGGTGCTCGAGTCCGTCCACGCCTTCACCGAGTCGGCCGTCGGCCCGTCCCTGCTCGCCCTGTTCGGCGTGGTCGTGCTCGTGTCGGTCGGGCTGATCGGCTGGCGGGGCGACCGCCTGCGGGCGCCGGGCCGCATCGACTCGCCCCTGTCGCGGGAGGGCGCCTTCCTCGCCAACAACGTGGCCTTCGCCGCGTTTGCCTTCGTGGTGCTGCTCGGCACGGTGTTCCCGCTCGTGGTCGAGGCCCTGCGCGACGACCGCATCTCCGTCGGCCGCCCGTACTTCGACCGGATGACGATGCCGATCGGGCTGGCCCTGCTGTTCATGATGGCCGTCGCCCCCGTGCTGCCCTGGCGCAAGGCGTCGGGCGAGCTGCTCCGCCAGCGCCTGCTGTGGCCGGCGTGGGCGGGCACGGCCGCCGTCGCCCTGTCGGTCGTCCTCGGCGCCCGCGGCCTCGCCCCGGTGCTGGCCTTCGGCCTCGGCGGGTTCGCGGCCGGCGCCGCCGCCCGCCAGATCGTCCTCGCCACCCGCCGGCAGGGCTGGCGGGGCCTCGTCGGGCGGACCAACGGCGGCATGGTCGTCCACCTCGGCGTGGTCGTCGTGGCCGTTGCCTTCGCCGCCAGCCAGAGCTTCTCGTCCCAGGCCGACCTCCGCCTGTCGCGGGGCGACACCGCCACCGTCGCCGGCCACACCGTGCAGTACCTCGGGGTCGAGCGGACGGCCACCGACCAGAAGTCGACGGTCGCCGCCCTGGTCAGGGTGGACGGCGGGCCCGTGCACGAGCCGGCGCTGAACACGTTCCCGAACGGCACCCAGCCCATCGGCACGCCGTCGGTGCGCACCACGCCGGTGGCCGACGTCTACCTGTCGCTCACCAGCGCCGGCACCGGCGACGACCCCGACATCGGCCTGCGGGTCGTGGTCGAGCCGCTCGTCTACTGGCTGTGGATCGGCGGCGGGATCATGGCCGCCGGCACCGTGCTGGCCGCCTGGCCCGGCCGCCGGCGCCGGCCGACCGAGCCGGTGTCGGCCCCCGTGCCGGCCGAGCCCGTCGTCGAGCGGCCGGAGCGGGAGCCGGCCGCGGTCGGCTCGCCGTGAGCCCGGCCCGGTGGGCCGCCGTCGGCGTCGGCGTCGTCGTCGTCCTCCTGCTCGGCGTGCTGGCCACCCGCCAGCCGGCCGCCGAGCGCAACGAGTCGTCGCCGCTCGTCGGCCGGGCCGCGCCGGCCATCGTGGCCGAGACGGTGGCGGGCGAGGCGTTCGACCTCGACGACCTGCGGGGCCGGTGGGTGGTCGTCAACTTCTTCGCCACCTGGTGCGGCCCGTGCCGGGCCGAGCACCCCGACCTCGTCTCGTTCAGCCGCCGCCACCTCCAGGCCGACGACGCCCGCGTCGTCAGCGTCGTGTTCGCCGACGAGCCCGGCGACGTGCGGGACTTCTTCGCCGAGGAGGGCGGGGAGTGGCCGGTCGTGCGGGACGACGACGGCCGCATCGCCCTCTCCTACGGCGTCACCGGCGTGCCGGAGTCGTACCTGGTGGCGCCGTCCGGCCTGGTCGTGCAGAAGATCACCGGCGGGGTGACGACCGACGGCCTCGACCGGCTCCTGGCCTCGGCCGAGGCGGCAGCGGCCGGGAGCGCGCCGTGAGGCGCTGGCTCCCGTGGGCGGCGATGGCCGTCGTGCTCGCCGTCAGCCTCGGCGTCGGCCTGACCGGCGAGCCGGCCCCCCGCACCCTGGAGGAGCGGGCCATGGCCGTCGCCGACACGGTCCGCTGCCCGACCTGCCGCAGCCAGTCCGCCGCCGACTCCGACGCCCCCGCCTCGGTGGCCATCAGGACCGAGATCGAGGCCCGGCTGCGGGACGGGCAGACCGACGGCCAGATCCGGGCCTACCTCGTCAGCCGGTACGGCGAGGACGTGCTGCTGCGGCCGAGCGGGTCGGGGCTGACCGGGCTGGTGTGGGCACTGCCGGTCGCCGCCGTGGTCGTCGCCGCGGCCGGGCTGGCCGTCGCCTTCCGGCGCTGGCGGGGCGGGGCGCCGCCGGCCGTCACCGACGAGGACCGGGCGCTGGTGGAGCGGGCGAGGGCGGCGACGTGACCCTGGACCTGGAGGAGGAGCGCGACTTCCTGCTCCGCTCCCTCGACGACCTGGAGCGGGAGCGGGCGGCCGGCGACGTCGCCGAGGACGACTACCGCACCCTCCACGACGACTACACGGCCAGGGCGGCGGCCGTCATCCGGGCCATCGAGGACGGCAGGGCCGAGGGCGCGGCCGCGCCCGCGCCCGAGCCGGCCGGGAAGCGCCGCGACCGGCGCCCGCTCATCGGCGTGGCCATCGTGGTGGCCGTCGCCGCCACCGCCGGGCTGCTGGTGGCCCGCTCGGCCGGCGAGCGGCGCCCGGGCGACACGATCACCGGCACGGCCGCTCCCGCCGGCGACGTCGAGCGCGACCTGCTGCTCCAGGCCCAGGCGGCGATGGGCACCGACCCGGTCGCCGCGCTCCAGGCCTACGACCAGGTGCTGGCGGAGGACCCGGACAACGTCGAGGCGCTCACGTTCCGGGGCTGGCTGCTGTACCAGGCGTCGCTCACCGACGAGGGGCTGGCCACCATCGAGCGGGCCCTCGAGATCGACCCGGCGTACCAGGAGGCGCTCACCTTCCGGGGGGTGATCCGCCGCCAGCAGGGCGACCTGGAGGGGGCGGCGGCCGACTTCGAGGCCGTCCTCCGCCAGGACCCGCCGGCCGACATCGCCCAGCTGGTGGCCACCGCCTACCAGGAGGTGCAGGCCCAGCTGTCAGGGTCGCCGGCGACCGCCCCGCCCGGCACCGCGCCCTGACGTGGCCGTCCGCCTCGGGGGAGGGCAGGGCTTCTACGGCGACGGCCACGGGCCGGTGGCCGACGTGCTGGCCGACGGGGTCGACTACCTGGTGTGCGAGGCGCTGGCCGAGCTGACCCTCGCCATCCTCCAGAAGGACCGCCAGCGCGACGAGTCGCTCGGGTGGACGAGGGACCTGCCGGCCTACGTCGCCCAGGCCCTGCCCTGGCTGGCCGACGGCCGGACCCGCATGGTCACCAACGCCGGCGGGATCAACCCGGTGGCCGCCGGCCGGGCCGTGGTCGACGTGCTCCGCCGGGCGGGCGCCACCGGGCTCCGGGTGGCGACGGTGGTCGGCGACGACGTGCGGCCCCGCGCCGCCGAGCTCGGGCTGCCGGAAGGGACGCTGTTCGCCAACGCCTACCTGGGCGCGGCGCCGGTGGTGCGGGCGCTCGAGGAGGGCGCCCACGTCGTCGTCACCGGCCGGGTGGCCGACGCCGCGCTGTTCCTCGCCCCGCTCGTCCACGAGCACGGCTGGGCGGCCGACGACTGGGACCGCCTCGCCGCCGGCGTGGTCGTCGGCCACCTGCTCGAGTGCAGCGGCCAGGTGACCGGCGGCAACTACTCGGGCGCCTGGTGGGAGAACCCCGACCCGCTGCGGGTCGCCTTCCCGATCGCCGAGGTCGAGGCCGACGGCTCGGCGGTCGTCACGAAGCCGGCCGGCACGGGCGGGATGGTCACCTTCGACACCGTGCGCGAGCAGCTGCTCTACGAGGTCCACGACCCGGCCCGCTACCTGAGCCCCGACGTGGTCGCCGACTTCACGTCCGTGCGGGTCGAGGACCTCGGCGGCGACCGGGTGCGGGTGTCGGGCACGAGGGGGGCGCCGGCCCCGCCGACCTACAAGGCGCTCGCCTGCACGCCGGCCGGGTGGGCGGGCGAGGCCAGGCTGGCCTACAGCTGGCCCGACGCCGAGGCCAAGGCGAGGGCGGCGATGGCGTTCGTGCGGGGCCGGGCGGAGGCCGCCGGCCTCGCCGTCGAGGAGTGGCACGAGGAGGTGTTCGGCGCCGGCGCCTTCGGCGGGCCGACCGTCGACCTCCCCGACGGGTTCGACCCGCCCGAGGTGATCGCCCGGCTGGCCTGGCGGGCCGCCGACCGCGACGTCGCCGCCGCCGTCGGCCGGGAGGTCGGCGTGCTCGGCCTCTCCGGGCCGCCGACGATCACCGGGACGGGCCGGGCGAGGGACGGCGGGCCGTCCCAGCTGCTCGCCGTCGAGCCCCTCCTCGTCGACCGGGCCCTGGTCGACGCCCAGGTGCGGGTGGCCGTCACCGAGACCTGACCCGCTGCTACCGTCCGCCGCCATGGCCGACCAGCAGCCCCAGTGGGGCCAGCCCCAGCAACCCCAGTGGGGCCAGCCCCAGCAGCCGCCGTGGGGCCAGGCCCAGCCGCCGCCCCCGCCCCAGCAGTGGGGCCAGCCGGCCGCCGGCCTGCCGGGCAACTACTACGGACGGCCGCTCGGGCGGCCGAGCAACCCGGGCACGGTCATCCTGCTGACGATCGTCACGTTCGGCATCTACGCGCTGATCTGGACCTACCGCCAGCACGAGGACGTGAAGAAGTACTCCGGCAACGGCGTCGGCGGCGCCCTCGGGCTCGTGCTCTACCTCTTCACCGGCGCCATCGCCACGTTCTTCCTGCTCCCCGTCGAGGTCGAGCAGCTCTACAGGAACGAGGGCCAGCCGTCGCCGGTGCAGTGGACGATCGGCTGGTGGTTCCTGCTCCCGATCGTCGGCAACTTCGTGTGGTACCTCCGCATGCAGGACGCCATCAACGCCTTCTGGCAGCAGCGCGGCGCCCCCGCCCCGTAGCCGCGGGCCCCGCTCAGTCGGCCAGGTCGCCGCGGAGGTAGGCGTCGTAGGCGCCGAGGTCGAGCAGGCCGTGGCCGGAGTACGAGAAGAGGATCACCCGCTCGGTGCCCTCCTCCCTCGCCGCCAGGGCCTCGTCGACGACGGCCCGGATGGCGTGGGCCGTCTCGGGCGCCGGGATCGTCCCCTGCGACCTCGCCCACTGCACGGCGGCGTCGAACACCTTGCCCTGCGGGTAGGCGACGGCCTCCATGCGGCCGGCCCGCACCAGGTTCGAGATGATCGGCGCGTCGCCGTGGTAGCGCAGGCCGCCGGCGTGGATCGACGGCGGGACGAACTCGTGGCCGAGCGTGTACATCCCGAGCAGCGGGGTCATGCCGGCCGTGTCGCCGAAGTCGTAGTCGTAGCGGCCCTCGGTCAGCGTCGGGCACGACGACGGCTCGGCCGCCACGAGGCGCACGGCGGCGTCGGGCACGAACGGCAGGGCGATGCCGCCCAGGTTCGACCCGCCGCCGCAGGAGCCGACGACCACGTCGGGCCGCTCCTCGCCGGCCAGCGCCAGCTGCTCCCTGGCCTCGAGCCCGATGACGGTCTGGTGGAGCAGCACGTGGTTCAGCACCGAGCCGAGCGAGTAGTGGGTGTCGTCCCGTGAGGCGGCGTCGCGCACGGCGTCGCTGATGGCCCACCCGAGCGAGCCGGGGTGGTCGGGCTGGTCGACCGGCGACGGCACGACCTCGCCGCCCCAGGTCTCCATCATCACCCTGCGGTACGGCTTCTGCTCGTACGACGCCCGCACCATGTAGACCTTGCACTCCAGGCCGAGCAGGGCGCAGGCGAAGGACAGGGCGCTGCCCCACTGGCCGGCGCCGGTCTCGGTGCTCAGGCGGGTCGTCCCGGCCTCGCGGTTGTAGTACGCCTGCGCGACGGCCGTGTTGGGCTTGTGCGACCCGGCCGGGGAGACGGACTCGTCCTTCAGGTAGATGCGGGCGGGGGTGCCGAGCGCCTCCTCGAAGCGCCTGGCCCGCACGAGGGGGGTCGGCCGCCACAGGCGGAGCGCGTCGAGCACGGCGCCGGGCACATCGACCTCCGGCGCGGCCGTCACCTCCTGCTCGATCAGCGCCATCGGGAACAGCGGGGCGAGGTCGTCCGGGCCGATCGGCTCCCGCGTCCCCGGGTGGAGGGGCGGGTCGAGCGGGGCGGGGAGGTGGGGGACGACGTTGAACCAGGCCTCGGGGACCCGGTCGGGGGGCAGGTGCCAGCGCACGGACCGAGCATCGCGCGGCCTCCTCGGGCGCGCCCGGCCCAGGTCGGGACGAACCGCTCAAGTCCCGGGCCCACCGGCCGATGGGGAGCCGTGGAGCGCGCCGCCTGCCCCGCCTACGCCGGCTCCTGGCCTCCGGCCCTGTGGTGCCCCGGCGCCCCGGCGACCCGCTCGCCCGCCCTCGACCCGGCGACGGCCATGGTCACCGTCGCCGCGCTGTGGTGGCTGGGCTCGGCGGTGACGGTCGCCATCACGTAGGCGGCGCCAGCCAGCGGGCCCTGGCCCACCGGTCGCCCTCCCGCTCGAGCACCCACGTCGAGCCCTTGTCCGACCCGCCGTCGCCCTCGACGACCATGCCCTCGTCGGCCAGCCGGCGGATCACGTCGGGCACCAGCTCGCCGTGGGTCGACAGGACGACGTGCTCGCCGGCGTGGCGCTCCAGCAGGGCCAGCGCCTCGTCCACGCCGGCCGTGTCCACCAGCTCGTCGGCCAGCTCGACGGCGAGGCCCCGCCGGGCGGCCAGGGGCTCCACCGTCTCCCGGCACCGGAGCGCGGAGCTCGACAGGACGCGGTCGACCGGGCACCCGGCCAGCTGGTCGGCCAGGCCCTCGGCCTGGCGCCGGCCCTCGTCGTCGAGGGGGCGGAGGTCGTCGGGCTGGTGCCACTCCTCGCGGTTGCCGGCGGTGGCGTGGCGGATGAGGTAGGCCGTCACGCCGGCACGGTACCCTCGGCCGCGGTGGCCAGGATCCGCCTGCGCGACCTGTGCGGCGCCCGGTCGGGCGACAAGGGCGACGTCGCCGACATCTCGCTGTTCGCCGACGACGAGGCCGCCTACGAGGCCGTCCGGGAGGCGGTGACGGCCGAGCGGGTGCGGGCCCACTTCGGCTCGCTGGTGAAGGGCCCGGTCGAGCGCTACGAGGCCCGCAACGTGCTGGCCCTCAAGTTCGTGCTCCACGACGCGCTCGGCGGCGGCGCCCCCCGGTCGCTGCGGGCCGACAACCTCGGCAAGACGTTCGGCGCCTCCCTCCTGCGCATGGAGGTGGACGTGCCCGACGAGGTCGCCGCCTCGGCCCGCCGCCGCCCGGCCCCGCTGCGCCGGCCGGGCTAGAGCCGCTCCTCCAGCCGGCGGGCGGCCTCGACCTCGGCCGCGTAGTACGTACGGCCCCACTCGGCCACCAGCCGGGCGTGGCGCCAGGTGGGGTCGTCGCCCAGGTCCTCGTGCACGGCCTCGACCTCGGCCAGCAGCTCCTCGCAGCGCCTGCGGTGCTCGGCGACGGTCGCCCGCAGCCGCTCG
>DASWMK010000101.1 GCA_036399815.1 Acidimicrobiales bacterium | reverse complement strand
GCCCTCGACGCCGGCAGCGCGGCCGTGGAGAAGCTCGACCAGGCGGCCGCCGCCCTCGAGCAGCTCGCCGCGGCCGTGGAGAGCCAGGCGACGGCCGGCAACGTCCGCAACGCCGTCCGCAACTTCCTGTCGACCCGGCTCGGCGCCCTCGGCATCCTGCTCGGCACGCCCGAGGTCGTCGTGGAGTGCGGCGACGCGATCTGCGCCGACAGCGCCCCGGTGCTCGACGTCACCGACGTGTCCGTCCGGTTCAGCCTGGGCAAGGGCGCGACGGCGACCACGCCGACCGTCGCCACCGGCGTCCCCGGCCTGGCCGTGGGCACCGACGCCAAGGCCTCGGCCTCGGTCGCCTGGCGCCTCGACGTCGCCGTCGGCGTCGACCGCGACGGCTTCTACCTCGACCCCACGAACGCCTCGGGCCGCCCGGCCGAGCTCACCGTGGACGCCACCGCCTCGGTCCCGTCGTCCTTCGACGGCACCCTGGCCGGCCTCCCCGTCCACCTGAGCGAGGACCCGGACCCCGACCTGACCCTCCACCTCGGGGCCGACCTGCTCGGCTCCGCCCCCATCCGCCTGCCCGAGCTGATCGAGCGGGGCGCGGACGTGCTCGACCCGTCGTCGGTCATGCTGACCGCCCAGGGCTGCGCCGACCTCGACCTCGCCTTCGACGTCCGGCTCCCGGTGAACGACGACCCGCCGACGGCCCTGCCCGGCCTGGAGGGCGTGATCGACCTGCTGGTCGACTGGAACGGCTGCGGCGCCACCGGCGACCCCGTCGACATCCGCGACGGGCTCGACGCCGTCGGCACGCTCGCCATCCGCGACGTCCGCCTCGACGCCGGCCGCACGGTGACCGACCTCGTCGGCCCGGTGCTCGGCAACCTCCAGCACCTCACCATGCCGATGCAGCCCGTGGTCGACAAGGTGACGAGCCCGATCCCGGTCGTGTCCGACCTCGCCCGCATGGTGGGGAGGGACGAGGTGACCTGGCTCGACGCCTTCGAGGCCCAGCAGGCGGCGAGCGGCAACGACGTGACCGCCATCACCACCCTGGTGCGGCTGATCGACTACGTGAACGCCTTCGACGCCGCCAGCCAGCCCAACCTCACCGTCCCCGTCGTCGACCGGCTCGACGTCGACCTGAACGCGGCCGGCCGCCACTACGCCGACCCGCAGCAGGCCATCGACGAGATGATCGGCCAGATCCCCGAGCTGAACGACGTGCGGGCCGACCTCGAGGCGGCCGGCTGGACGATCGAGACCGACGTCGCCGAGGTCGCCCCCGAGGAGGGCGGCGCCAGCTTCACCTTCCCGGTGATCGAGGACCCGGTCCTGCTCGTGCAGCTGCTGTTCGGCAAGGACGTGGACCTGGCCGTGTTCGACGCCGGCCCGCTGCGGGCCGACGCCCCGTTCGACTACGCCTACGGCCTCCCCTTCGCCAAGGTCGGCATCAGGGGCACGGCGGCGGTCGAGGGCCACTTCGCCGTCTCCTACGACACGGCCGGCATCCGCCGGCTGGTCGCCGAGCGGCCCCTCCAGCTGTCGAGCCTCGGCGCCCTCGTCCACGGCCTCGGCATCGACGACCTCGACGCGAGCGGCGCCGACGTGCCCGAGATCCGCCTCGACGCCAACGTGACGGCCTACGCCTACGCCGGCGTGCCCGGGGCCAACATCGAGGCCAGCGGCGGCGTGCGGGGCTTCGCCCAGGCCAACCTCCACGACGAGGACGGCGACGGCAAGCTCCGCTACGAGGAGGTCCGCAGCCGCATCCAGGACCCGCTCTGCCTGTTCGACATCGACGGGCGCATCGAGGCCTTCCTCCAGGTGACCGGCCAGCTCGGCTTCCTGCGGGGGACCCGCCAGATCGTCCCGCCGTTCGTGCTGCTCTCGTACCAGAGCGGCCCCGACGGGGCCTGCGGCCTCATCGGCGGCGGCGACCCGAACGACCCGGACCCGCCCGAGGGGACGACCCTCGAGCTCGCCCGCCAGCAGGGCGCCGGCCTCGACCTCAACGTCGGCCTGGCCGCCGACCTCCTCGACGGCGAGTACGACGACCCCGACCACCCGGCCGACCGGGCCGAGCACGTGACCGTCACCGACCACGGGAACGGCAGCGTGACCGTGACGCTGGAGGGCGCGAGCAAGCGGTACGGCGACGCCCAGCACCCGATCGCCGAGCTGTTCGCCAACTTCGGCATCGGCGACGACACCTTCGAGATGGTCCGCAGCCCGAACGCCGGCCCCCGCCCGCCCGTCATCGCCCACGTCCAGATGGGCAGCGGCAACGACGTGGTGATCGGCGGCCCGGCCAACGACTCGATCGTCGGCGAGACCGGTGACGACGTCCTCCGGGGCGGTCCCGGCAACGACACGATCGTCGGCAGCGAGGGCAACGACACCATCTACGGCGAGACCGGCAACGACCCCGCCCTCAACGGCGGCCCCGGCGCCGACCAGATCGACGGTGGCGAGGGCAGCGACGGCCTGCGGCCCGGCGACGGCGCCGACGTCCTGATCGGCGGGGTCGGCAACGACAGCCTGGGCGACAGCTTCCCGGGCTCGTCGGCGACGACCTCCGGGCCCGACGTGATGGACGGCGGCCCCGGCGCCGACGGGCTGATCGGCTCGTCGCACGGCGACCTGCTGATCGGCGGCGTCGACGAGACGCCGACGACGTCCCAGGACGACCACATCATGGGCCGCGGCGGCAACGACTGCATCGTCGGCGACGGCGGCGTGGCCCCCGACCTGGCCGAGCTGCAGGGCCCGGTGTGCCTCGGGCTCGTCAGCCTCGACGGGCCGGGCGGGAGCGACTACGGGATCGGCGAGGACGGCGACGACGTGATCGTCACCGGCGGCGGCTTCTCCGAGACGCTCCTCGGCGGCAACGGCAACGACTGGCTCGACGGCGGCTCCGGCACCAACAAGCTCGTCGGCGACGCCGGCGACGACACGCTCATCGCCCGCGAGGGCAACGACACCCTGGAGGGAGGCACCGGCAACGACGTGATGTTCGCCGGCGAGGGCGTCGACACGCTCACCGGCCAGGTCGGCAACGACGCCATGTACGGCGAGGGCGGCAACGAGTCGTCCTTCCAGGGCGGCGACGGCGACGACGTCATGGACGGCGGCCCGGGCAACGACACGCTCCGGGCCGGCAACGGCAACGACGTCGCGGTCGGTGACGCCGGCACCGACCAGGTCTTCGGCGACGCCGGCAACGACCGGGTCGAGGGCGACGCCGACGCCGACCAGGTCTACGGCGACGGCTCCCTGACCGCCGGCACCACGACCGACGGCAACGACCTCGTCACCGGCGGGCCCGGCAACGACACCATCCTGGCCGGCCGGGGCGACGACTTCGTCGACACCGGCAGCGGCGACGACACCGCCGACGCCGGTGCCGGCAACGACCGCGTGGCCGGTGGCCCCGGCTCCGACCGGCTCCACGGCAAGGCCGGCGACGACACCGTCGACGGCGGCCCCGGCAACGACGCCGTGGCCGGCGACTCGGTCACCCTCACCGAGGCGACCAACCCGCCGAGCACGTGGCCCAACGGGGCCCTCCGGCTCCGCCCGACCTTCGACGCCACCATCGGCGGCGACGACGTGCTCGTCGGCGGCGGCGGCGAGGACTTCGCCTACGACACCGTGCTCACGCCGCCGTCGTCGGCGTCCATGTCCAACGTCCGCCTGACCGTCACCGACCCGGCCGACCACGGCACCACCGGCACGACGGCGACCCAGTTCGTCTACACGCCGGCCGCCGGCTACCAGGGCTCGGACAGCGTCGGGTACCGCCTGACCAACTCGACCACCGGCGCCCTCGTCGCCGAGGGCCGGGTGTCGATCACCTACCTCACCAACCGGCCGCCGGTGGCCAACGGCGACACGGTGACGACCGACCAGGGCCGGCCGGTGACGGCCGACGCCCTGGGCAACGACACCGACCCCGACGGGGACGCGCTGGCGGCGACCGCGCTCGACGCCGGCACCGCCCACGGCCACGTCGTGCTCGACCCCGACGGCCGGTTCACCTACACCCCGGACCCGGACTTCGCCGGCGCCGACGGGTTCGACTACACGATCGCCGACGACCGGGGCCTGACGGCCACGGGCCACGTGACCGTGAACGTCCGGCCCGACCTCGCCGGCCCCGCGGTCGCCTGCGAGCAGCCCTCGGGCTGGTCGGCCGAGGAGGTCACGGTCGGCTGCGTGGCCTCCGACGGCGGCTCCGGCCTGGCCGACCCCGACCAGGCGTCGTTCGAGCTGACGACGGCGATGGGCGTCGGCCTCGAGGGCGGGTACCCGCTCGACCCGCCGGCCGTGTGCGACCGGGCCGGGAACTGCACCGACCGGGCCCCGTTCGAGGTGCTCGTCGACCGCAAGGGCCCCGAGGTCACCTCGGCCACCGACGGCACCACCTTCGGGCCGGGCACGGCCACGATCACCGCCGAGGTGAGCTGCGCCGACGCCGGGTCCGGGGTCGCCGACGGCGGCTGCCCCGACCACGGCCGGTCGCTCGACACCTCGCCCGGCGAGCACACGTTCACGGCCACCGGCACCGACCGGGTCGGCAACACGACGACGAGGACGTTCCGCTACGCGGTCGCCGCCGCCGACCTGCCGACCGTGTCGGTGGGCGACGCCTCGGTGGTCGAGGGCCGGCGCGGCACCCGCCGGGTGTACGTGCCGGTCACCCTCGACCGGGCCGTCGACACCCCGGTCAGCGTGATCGCCTCGGTGAAGGACGGCACGGCGACGGTGGGCGGCGACGTGCGGGGCCCGCTCACCCCGTCGGTCGTCCGCTTCGAGCCCGGCCCCCGCGGGGTCGGCCCCGTGCAGCGCTACGTCGTCGTCGAGGTCCTCCCCGACTTCCTGGTCGAGGGCGACGAGACGCTCGACGTGCTGCTCACGGACCCGTCGGGCGCGGAGCTCGGCCGGGCGGCGGGGACGATCACGATCCTCGACGACGACCCGTCGGGCACCGGGGCCACGGTCTCGGTGGGCGACGCCACCGTCGTGGAGGGCGACAAGGACGCCCGACGGGCGCGGGTGGCGGTCACCCTGTCCGGCCCGGCGACGGCGCCGGTGACGGTCACGGCCGTGTTCCGGGCCGGCGCCTTCCTCGACACGGCGAGGGTCACGTTCGAGGCCGGGCAGGTCAGCGGGTACGCGGACGTGCCCGTCCTGCCCGACGTCGACGTCGACGGCGACCACGGCATCGAGGTCCGCCTCCTGTCGAGGGACGTCCCCGTGCACCGGGCGATCGGCAAGGTGACCGTCCTCGACGACGACGGGCTGTCGTAGCCGCCCGCGTCGCGGCCGCCGTGCGGCAGGGTGGGGGCATGGACCCCACCACCGCACGGCGGCTGTGGCGCGTCGCCGAGCCGTGCCACGCCGTCACCTACTTCGCCCCGCAGTCCAAGGCGGCGTGGGCGGCCGCCGGCCTCCGCGGCTTCTGGCGGGGCTACTTCGCCACCAGGGCGGCGCCCCTCGGCCCGGTCGGGCCCGAGGTGGTGACCGCCCTGTTCTGCGGGTTCGCCCCCGGCATGGTGGCGAGGGCGCTCCCCGAGGTGTGGTCGATGGCCCCGCCGGCCGACGCGTGGGCGGCCCGCGTGGCCGGCGCCGCCGCCGCGCTCGAGGCCGGGCTGGGCGACGACGCGGCCGGGCCCGAGGTCGAGGAGGCGGCGGCGCTGGCGTGGCGGGCGGTCGACGCCGCCCCGGTCGCCGGCCGGCCGCTGTTCGCCGCCCACCTCCCCCTCGACCGGCCGGCCGAGCCCCACCGGTCGCTGTGGCTGGCGCTCACCCTGCTGCGCGAGCACCGGGGCGACGGCCACGTCGCCGCGCTGGTCGCCGCCGGCGTGGACGGGTGCGCCTCGCTGGTCATGGCCGCGGCCCACGGCGGCGCGCCCCGGGCCCTCACCCAGCCCAACCGGGGGTGGACCGACGAGGAGTGGGGCGCCACGGTCGCCGCGCTGGCCGAGCGGGGCCTGGTCGACCAGGCGGGCGGGCCGACGGCCGCCGGCGCCGCCGTGCACCGGCAGGTGGAGGACGCCACCGACCGGGCCGCGCTGCCCGCCTACGCGGCGCTCGGCGAGGACGGCGCCGCCCGCCTGCACGCCCTCCTGGCCCCGCTGGCGGCCCGGGTGGTGGCCGCCGGCCTCGTCGCCTACCCGAACCCGATGGGCGCGCCGCCGCCCGGCGGGGTCAGTCCCGGGTAGCGGCGAGGCGGTCGACGACAGCGGCGGCGCCGGCGACCAGGTCGGCGACGACGTCGGCGGCCGGACGCTCGGTCGCCATGGCCACCCCCTGCCCGGCCCAGAGGGACATGAGGTCGGCCCGCCCCGCCGCTGCGGCCGCCCGCCGGAGCTCCGAGGTGAGCGCGTTGGTGACCGGGTAGGGCGGCACGTCGAGGTCGGCCATCACCTCCATCAGCCGGTTGCGGACGCCCCTCGCGTACCGCCCGGTCAGCCGGTCGGTGACGGCCGTGGACGCCTCGTCGGCGCCGGCGAGCGCCTCCCGGTGGGCCGCCGCCGTGCCCGCCTCGGGGCAGCGCAGGAACGCCGTGCCCAGCTGGGCGGCGTCGGCCCCGAGGGCGAGGGCGGCGACCACCCCCCGGCCGTCCATGATCCCGCCGGCGGCCACGACCGGCACGTCGACGGCGTCGCACACCTGGGGCACGAGGGCCATCGTGCCGACCAGGCCGCTCGCCGGCGGGCCGAGGAACGTCCCCCGGTGGGCGCCCGCCTCGGCGCCCTGCGCGCACACGAGGTCGCTGCCCGACCGCTCGAGGGCCACGGCCTCGGCGACCGTCGTCGCCGTGCCCATCAGCAGGCAGCCGGCGGCGTGGAGGCGGTCGACGGCGTCCTCCGGCAGCAGGCCGAACGTGAAGCTGACGACGGCCGGCCGCTCCTCGAGGACGACCTCCAGCTGGCCGGCGAGGTCGTCGCCCCACGCCGTCACCTCGGGCCGGGGCGGGAGGCCGAGCTCGGCCCGCAGCGGCCCGATCCGCTCGACCACGACCTCGACGGCCGCTGGGTCGGGCACCGGCGGCCCCAGGGCGAACAGGTTCACGGCGAAGGGCCGGTCGGTGCCGGCCCGGACGGCCCGGATCTCGTCGCGGAGCCGCCCGGGCGTGAGGTAGCCGGCGGCCACCGAGCCGAGGGCGCCGGCCCGGCCGGCGGCGACCACGAGCGCGGCCGTCGTCGGCCCGCCGGCCATCGGCGACACCATCACCGGCACCTCGATGCCGAGCCGCTCGGTCACCTCCGTTCGCCACATGCCGACATGATGGCGCCGTGCCCGATCCGGTCAGGGACGCCGCCGTCGCCGCCGCGGCGGCCGTCCGCCGGCTGCCCTACGCCTGGCCGGCGCCGCCCGACGCCGACGCCGCCGAGCGCGACGGGGTCGGCTCGTGCGCGTCCAAGCACGCCCTGCTGGCCCGCCGCCTCGACGCCGTCGGGGTGCCGTCGCTGCCCCTCCTCGCCGTCGGCCCGCTCGTGCCCGCCGTGCTGGCCGGCGACCCCGACCTGGCCGAGGGCGCCGACCTCGTCGAGGTCCACGAGTGCCTCACCGTGCTGACCCCGTGGGCCGGGCCGGTCCGGGTCGACGTCACGTGGGACCCGCCGCTCGTCGCCCGCGGCCTGCCCGGCGGACCGTGGGACGGCTGGTCGGACACGCCGCTCGCCGTCGGGGACGCCGGGCCGGGGTGGGCGGTGCCGAGGGACGGGCTGCGGGCCGCCAAGGAGGGCCTGCGCCGCCGCCTCTACGGGCCCGGCGAGCGCGACGTGCGGGACCGGGTGCTGGCCGCGCTCAGCCGGCGACTGGCGGCGTGGCGGGGATGAACGCCACGCAGCACTCGCCCGGCCGGGGGTCGAGCACGGGCCGCACCCCGGCGACGGCGGTGGCCGCCAGCAGGGCGAGGTTCATCCCGCACACGAGCTCGGTGTGGTCGGCGGCCAGCTGGTGGAAGGGGCAGTTCCGGAGCCGGATGCCGCCGCCGTCGGCCT
>DASWMK010000100.1 GCA_036399815.1 Acidimicrobiales bacterium | reverse complement strand
CGCTCGGCGAGCGCCGCCGGGCCGTCGCGCCCGGGGCCTGGACCTGGCTCCGGCAGGTCCACGGCGACGGCGTGGTCACCGTGACGGCGCCGGGGGAGGGCGCCGGCCGCGACGCCGACGCCGCCGTCACCGCCGTGCCCGGCGCGGTGCTCGCCGTGGGCGTGGCCGACTGCGCGCCCGTGCTGCTCACCAGCCCTGACGGCGTGGTCGGCGCCGTCCACGCCGGCTGGCGGGGGGTGGCCGCCGGGGTCGTCGAGCGGGCGGTGGCGGCCATGGCCGCCCTCGGCGCCGGCCGGGTCGACGCCGTCGTCGGGCCCTGCATCGGCCCCGAGTGCTACGAGTTCGGCGCCGACGACCTGGCGCAGGTCGTCGCCGCCCTCGGCCCGTCGGTGGCGGCCGCCACGGCCGCCGGCCGGCCCGCGCTCGACCTGGTGGCCGCCGTGCGGGTCGCGGCCGCCCGGGCGGGGGTCGCCACCGTCGACGCCGTCGGCCGGTGCACGGCCTGCGAGCCCGGCGCCTTCTTCTCCCACCGGGCCAGGCGGGACGCCGGTCGCCAGGTCGGCGTCGTGTGGCTGGCGGCGGCGTGAGCGTGGACGCGGCGACGGTCGCCGAGCGGGCGGCGAGGGTCAGGGACCGCATCGCCGCGGCCGGCGGCGACCCGGCCGCCGTCACCCTCGTCGCCGTCACGAAGCGGTTCGGCCCCGAGGTGGTGCGGGCCGCCGTCGACGCCGGCCTCGCCGACGTCGGCGAGAACTACGCCCAGGAGCTGGCGGCCAAGGCGGCCGAGGTCGGCGACGGCCCCCGCTGGCACTTCGTCGGCGTCCTCCAGCGCAACAAGGTCCGCACCGTCGCCGGTCTCGTGCACCTCTGGCAGAGCGTCGACCGGCTCGGCGCCGGCCAGGAAATCGCCAAGCGGGCGCCGGGCGCCGCCGTGCTCGCCCAGGTCGACCTGGCCGGCGTCCCCGGCCGGGGCGGCTGTCCCCCCGAGCAGGTCCCCGACCTGGTCGCCGGCCTGCGCGACCTCGGCCTCGACGTGCGCGGGCTGATGGCCGTCGGCCCGCCCGGCGACCCCGAGGACGCCCGGCCCGGCTTCCGGCTGGTGCGCGAGCTGGCCGACCGGCTCGGCCTCCCCGAGCGGTCCATGGGCATGACCGGCGACCTCGAGGTGGCGGTGGCGGAGGGGTCGACGATGGTGCGGGTGGGCACCGCGCTGTTCGGTCCGCGTGCGGGCAGCGACGGCCTGCGACACTACGCTTGACCCCGCCTCGCGGGCCGGCCCACGCCACAGGGTCGGCGTCCCCGCGGACCTCTGAGGAGCGTGCATGTCATCACTGTGGCGTCGGGCGATGCTCTACCTGGGCCTCGGCCCCGACGACGAGTACGACGACTACGACCCCCAGGACGAGCCCGTCCACGCCCAGGGCTACGTCCAGGGCGGCACGCGCTACCCCCCGCAGCCGGCCCCGGCGCCGCTCCCCGAGCCCGTCCCCGACCACCAGCCGATCGGCACCATCCGCACCATCTCCCCGCAGGTCGAGTCCTCGGCGGTCGTGCAGAAGCCGCGGCCGGCCGTCGTCCGGCCCATCCCGGCGTCGGCCAGCGCCAAGCCCCACGTCGTGTCGCCCACCTCGTTCAACGAGGCCCAGGAGCTGGCGGACAAGTTCAAGGGCAGCCAGCCGGTCATCATGAACCTGCAGGGCGTCGACCGCGACCTCTCCCGCCGCCTCATCGACTTCGCCTCGGGCCTCTGCTACGGCCTCGGGGGGCAGATGGAGCGGGTGGCCGGGTCGGTGTACCTGCTCACCCCGACCAACGTCGAGGTCTCCGCCGAGGAGCGCCGCCGCCTGCACGAGCGCGGCCTGTACGACTGACGTCGGCGCCGCCCTCCCATGATCCTCTGCCGGCTCATCGACCTGTACGTGCTGCTCCTGTTCGGGCGCATCATCCTGAGCTGGTTCCCGCTCTCGCCGGGCTCCGCCCTCGCCTCGGTGTACGGGTTCCTCTACTCGCTGACCGAGCCGGTGCTCGGCCCGGTGCGGCGGATCCTGCCGCCGCTGTCGTTCGGCGGCGCCGGCCTCGACCTGTCGCCGATCATCGTCGTGTTCGGCGTGCGCCTCCTCGCCGCCGTCGTCCTCGGCTGCTGACGCACGGCGTCCGCCAGCGCGCGGCGGCGGGTCGGTACGATCCCCGCCCATGGAGGTCACCCCGCAGCTCCTGAAGGACGTCGAGTTCGCCGACCGCTGGCGGGGCTACGACCAGGCCGAGGTCGACGACTTCCTCGAGCGGGTGGCGGCCGGCGTGGCGGAGCTGCGCCAGCGCCTGGCGGAGGCGGAGGCGAGGGCCGAGGCGGCCGAGCGGCGGGCGGCGGTGGCCGAGTCGCAGGTGGCGTCGTCGGGCACCGAGGGCGCCGACGCGGAGACCATCCGGCGCACGCTCCTCCTCGCCCAGCGCACGGCCGACGCCGCCGTCCGGGAGGCGCAGGACCACGCCGCCCGCACGGTCGCCGCTGCCCAGGAGCGGGCCCAGGCGATGCTGGCCGAGGCCGAGGCGGAGTCCCGCCGGTCGGTCGAGGACACCCGCCAGCGCCTGCTCCAGGAGATCGGCACGCTCGAGGGCGCCCGCGACGCGCTCAGGGGCGACGTGGCCCTGCTGGAGCGCCACCTCGAGGAGTCGCGCCAGCGGCTGCGGGCCTCGCTCCGCGACCTCCAGGAGGTGCTCGACCATCCCGAGCTCCTCCGGCCCGCGCCGGCTCCCCAGCTGAGCGGCGTCACCCGCCCGCCCGCGGACGCGGCCGCCTTCGACGCCGCCGCCGCGGCCGCCGCCCAGGTGGTGGCCGGCGCGGACACGGTCGAGATCGACGAGCGGGACGGCGGCGCGGCCGCCGAGGGCGGCGGGTCGGGCCCGTGGGGTGGCGGCGAGACGGCGCCCGCGCCGGTCGAGCCGGCCGGCGGGTCGGGGCCGTTCGGCGGCGTGGAGCGGGAGGAGCCGAGGGCCGACTGGTCGGCGTCCGAGGAGGAGGGCGGCGAGGAGCGGGCCGGCGTCGCGGTGGGCGGCGACGGCGGCCCGGCCGCCCCCGAGCCGCGGCGCACCCTGGCGCCGTGGGCGGCCGGCGGGCAGGCCGGCCTGCCGATCGAGCGGGCCGAGCCCGGGCACGTCGACCCCGGCGAGCGGCACCGGGCGACCGAGGCGGCGCCGACCCGGCGGGGCCTCCGCCGCTGGCGGTAGGCACGCTCCCAGGTCAGGGCAGGGATCGGCGGTTGCCGCCTAGAAGAACGCGGCCGTGTTCCTGCTGTTGAGCTTCGGGCTGGTGGTCGTGGCCGCCGGCCTGTTCGTGGTCGGCGTGGCGAGCGGCGACCTGGCGGCCGTGTACCTGTCGATGGCCGCCAGCGGCGGCGCCGGGCTCGCGTTGATGGTCTCGGCCCGCCTCGGGCGGGAGCGCAGGACGCAGGCGCCGTCGGCTCCGGCCCCCCTCGACGAGGGCAGCCGGACCGAGCCGGCGCTGGTCGGGGCGGCCACGCCGGTGGGGGAGGCGACCGCCCCGGCCACCACCGCCGGGGGGACGACGCCGTCCGCCCCGCCGTCGCCGCCCCCGCCCTCACCCTCGCCGCCCGCGGCGGCCGCCGCGCCGTGGGACGACGACCTGGCCGGCGAGTTCCCGATCGCCGACTACGACGACCTGACCGAGGACGAGATCGCCCCGCTCCTCCCCGAGCTCGACGAGGAGGAGCTCGACATGGTCGAGGAGCGAGAGCGCCTGACCAAGGCCCGCCAAGCCATCCTCGACCGCATCGACGCCCTCCGGGACGCCGCCGACCCCGCCCCGGAGTCGGCAACCTCGCCGGCCGCGGCCGCGCCGACCCCCGAGCCGACGCCCGAAGCGTCCACCCCCGCTCCCGACGCCTCACCGGTCGAGCCCGCACCGGCAACGGCGGCGCCGGCCGGGGCGGCCGCCGAGCCTGCGGCCGCAGCGTCCGAGCCTGCGCCGGCGACGTCGGCCCCCGCGACCGAGCCCGCGCCGGCAGCGGCCGAGCGTGCGCCGGCGACGTCGGCCCCCGCGACCGAGCCCGCGCCCGAGCCGGCGGCAGCGCCCGCGACCGCCGAGCCCGCGCCCGCAGCGGCCGAGCCTGCGCCGGCGACGTCGGCCTCGGCGACCGAGCCTGCGCCCGCAGCGTCCGAGCCCGCCGCGCCGCCCCCGGCCGCCGAGCGTGCGCCGGCAGCGTCCACCCCCGCTCCCGAGCCCGCACCGGCCCAGCCCACCCCGGCCCCGACCGGTGCGGCGGCGCTGGCCCCGCCGCCGGCGCCCGAGCTCGCCTCCCTTGCCGCGATGGTGTCCGCCGCGCCGGCGCCCCAACCCGCGCCCGGCCCGGCGGCCCTGCCCATCCCGGACCTGCACACCCGGCGGGCCAACGACGTGGTCGCCGCCCTCCGCGACCTCGACGCCGACCAGCTGGAGGCCGTCCGGGCGGCCGAGGAGGCCGGGGCCCGCCGCCGGACCGTGCTCGCCGCCGTCGACCGCAAGCTGGCCAAGCTGCGGGGCCGCCCGAGCGCCCAGACGGGCCCGTAAACCCGGCCGGGGCGGCCGGGACCGGCCTCTACGCTTGGTCCATGCCCGAAGCGCCCTACCCCGAGGTCGAGCAGCAACCCTCGTTCCCCGAGGTCGAGCGGCGCATCATCGCCTTCTGGGACGCCGACGGCACCTTCCCCGCCTCCGTCGAGGCCAGGGACGGCGCCGACGAGTTCGTCTTCTACGACGGCCCGCCCTTCGCCAACGGGCTGCCCCACTACGGCCACCTGCTCACCGGCTACGTCAAGGACGCCGTCCCGCGCTACCAGACCATGCGGGGCCGCAAGGTCGACCGCCGCTGGGGCTGGGACTGCCACGGCCTGCCGGCCGAGATGGCCGCCGAGAAGGCCCTCGGCGTCACCGGCCGGGCCGCCATCACCGAGCAGGGGATCGACCGCTTCAACGCGTACTGCCGCAGCCTCGTCGAGCAGACGGCCGGCGACTGGGACGTCTACGTCTCCCGCCAGGCCCGCTGGGTCGACATGGAGGACGCCTACCGCACCATGGACCTTGAGTACATGGAGAGCGTCATGTGGGCCCAGCAGCAGCTCTGGCAGAAGGGGCTGCTCTACGAGGGCTACCGCGTGCTGCCGTACTGCTGGGAGTGCGAGACCCCGCTGTCGAACTTCGAGACCCGCCAGGACAACGCCTACCGGGCCCGCCAGGACCCGGCCCTCACCGTCGTGTTCGAGCTGGAGACCGGCGAGCGGCTGCTCGTCTGGACGACGACGCCGTGGACCCTGCCGTCCAACCTCGCCGTCGCCGTCGGGCCGGACATCGACTACGCCGTGTTCGAGGAGGACGGGACGCGGTACGTGCTCGGCGAGGCGACCGTCGGCACCTACGCCCGCGAGCTGGACGGCGCCGAGCGGGTCGGGACCGTGAAGGGCGCCGACCTGGTCGGCCGCCGCTACCGGCCGCTGTTCCCGTACTTCGCCGACACCCCGAACGCCTTCCGGGTGCTCGCCGCCGACTTCGTCGACACCGCCGAGGGCACCGGCGCCGTGCACCTGGCGAGCGGGTTCGGCGAGGACGACCAGCGGGTGTGCGAGGCCAACGGCATCCCGGTGGTCTGCCCGGTCGACGACCGGGGCCGGTTCACCGCCGAGGTCCCGGACTACGAGGGCCAGCAGGTGTTCGACGCCAACGCCGCCGTCATCCGCGACCTGAAGGCGGCGGGCGCCGTCGTCCGCCACGAGACCTACGACCACAGCTACCCGCACTGCTGGCGCACCGACACCCCGCTCATCTACAAGGCCGTCAGCTCGTGGTTCATCAAGGTGACGGCCATCAAGGACCGCCTGGTCGAGCTCAACCAGCGGATCGACTGGGTGCCCGAGCACATCAGGGACGGCGCCTTCGGCAAGTGGCTGGAGGGCGTGCGCGACTGGTCGATCAGCCGCAACCGGTTCTGGGGCTCGCCCATCCCCGTGTGGAAGAGCGACGACCCGAACTACCCGAGGGTCGACGTGTACGGCAGCCTCGACGAGCTCGAGCGGGACTTCGGCGTGCGCCCGGCCGACCTCCACCGCCCGACGGTGGACGAGCTGACGCGCCCGAACCCCGACGACCCGACCGGCAAGTCGACGATGCGCCGCGTGGAGGACGTGCTCGACTGCTGGTTCGAGTCGGGCTCGATGCCCTTCGCTCAGGTCCACTACCCGTTCGAGAACCGCGAGTGGTTCGAGTCGCACTTCCCGTGCGACTTCATCTGCGAGTACGTCAGCCAGACCCGCGGCTGGTTCTACACCTTGCACGTCCTGTCGACGGCGCTGTTCGACCGGGAGGCGTTCCGCACCTGCGTGGTCCACGGGGTGCTGCTCGGGGCGGACGGCCAGAAGCTGTCGAAGCGGCTGTCCAACTACCCGGACCCGGTCGACGTGTTCGACACGCTCGGGGCCGACGCCATGCGGTGGGCGCTGCTGTCCTCGCCCGTGCTGCGGGGCGGCGACCTCGTGGTCGAACGGCGGATGATGGAGGAGGCCGTCCGCCAGGTGCTCAACCCGGTGTGGAGCGCCTGGTACTTCCTCACCCTCTACGGCAACGCCGAGGGCCGCCGGGGCCGGGTGACCGACCGGTTCGACCACGTCCTCGACCGCTACGTCGCCGCCAAGACGAGGGACCTCGTCGTGTCCGTCACCGAGCGGTTCGACGCCTACGACCTGTCCGGGGCGTGCGCCGCCGTCGTCGCCTTCCTCGACTCGCTCAACAACTGGTACATCCGCCGGTCCCGCGACCGGTTCTGGGCCGGCGACCAGGCTGCCCTGGACACCCTGCACACCGTCCTCGACGTGCTGTGCCGGGTCGCCGCGCCGCTGCTCCCGATGCTGAGCGAGGCGGTGTGGAAGGGGCTGACGGGGGAGCGCAGCGTCCACCTGACCGACTGGCCCGATGCCGACGCGCTGCCCGCCGACCCCGAGCTGGTGGCGACCATGGACCGGGTGCGCGACGTCTGCTCGGCGGCGGCGTCGGTGCGCAAGGCCAACGGCCTGCGCACCCGGCTGCCGCTCGCCCGGCTGACGGTGGCGGCGGCCGACGCCGACCGACTCGCGCCGTTCACCGGCCTCATCGCCGACGAGGTCAACGTCAAGCGGGTGGAGCTGTCGCCCGAGGTCGGGGCGGCCGGCGACCTCGTCCTCCAGGTCGTCCCGGCCGTGCTCGGCCCCCGGCTCGGCGCGGAGGTGCAGACGGTCATCAAGGCCGTGCGGGCCGGCGACTGGCAGCGGGGCGAGGACGGCTCGGTGACCGTGGCCGGGCGGACCCTCGCCGACGACGAGTACTCGCTCCGGCTGGTGCCCCGCGACCCGGCGTCGAGCGCGGCCCTGCCGGCCAACGCCGGCCTGGTCGCCCTCGACCTCGAGGTCACCCCCGAGCTGGCCGCCGAGGGGGTGGCCCGCGACGTCGTGCGCCTCGTCAACCAGGCCCGCCGGGACGCCGGCCTGGCCGTGTCCGACCGCATCCACCTCGTGGTCGACCCCGGCCACCACCACGACGTGGCGACGGCGCTCGAGGCCCACCGCGAGTGGCTGGCGGCCGAGACCCTGGCCGAGGACCTCGTGATCGGGGGGCCGTTGTCCGACGGCCACCGGGCGACCCTGCCGGACGGCCGGGCGCTGCGGCTGGCCCTGTCCCGCCACGTGGAGGGCGATCGTGGTCGATGACCTGCTGACCGTGGAGGACGACGGCGCCGTCGTCCTCGCCGTCCACGCCTCGCCCGGGGCCGGCCGGTCGCTCGCCGTCGGCCGGCACGGGAGCGCGCTGAAGGTGCGGATCGCCGCGCCGCCGGAGGGCGGCCGGGCCAACGACGCCATCGGCCGGCTCCTCGCCGAGGAGCTCGGCGTGCCGGCGGCCGACGTCACGCTGGTCAGCGGGGCCGCCAGCCGGCACAAGCGCTACCGGATCGCCGGCGCCGACGTCGACGACCTGCGCCGGCGGCTCGAGCGGCTGGTCGACGGGGCGCCGTCGCCCGGCCGGCAGGCGCCGCGGGACCGCCGGCGCTGAGGTTGCCACCGGGCCGAGCGGCCCGTACGATCTTCGACCCTTCGACCGGGGAGAGGATGCTCCATGCCCAGCGCCAAGAAGGCCCCTGCCAGCGCGAAGAAGGCGGCACCCCCGGCGAAGAAGGCCGCCCAGGCGGCGACGGCGAAGGCGGCACCCGCCAAGCAGGCGACCAAGGCGTCGAAGGCGGCCAAGGAGCCGGCCGGCGACGGCGCAGCCAAGGCCAAGGCGGCGCCGAAGAAGGAGCCGGCGGCGAAGAAGGCGACCCCGGCGAAGGCGGCGAAGAAGTCGACCAAGGCCACCAAGGCCGACGCGGCCCCGCCCCCCGAGCAGGTCGACGGCTCGCCGTTCCCGCCCGAGTTCCTGGAGCAGCAGCGGGCCGCCCTCCTCGACGAGCGGGCCACCTACCTCCGCCAGGCCGAGAGCCTGCGGGCCGAGGCGGACGCCCTGGTCGCGGACTTCGAGCCGGGCGACGTCCAGTTCGACGAGGAGTCGGGCGAGGGCGACACGATCTCGGTCGAGCGGGAGCGGGACCTGGCCCTGTCGGCGTCGGCGAGGGCGATCCTCGAGGAGATCGACCGGGCCCTTGCCAAGCTCGACACCGGCACCTACGGCATCTGCGAGGTGTCCGGCCAGCCGATCCCGGCGGAGCGCCTCGAGGCGATCCCCTGGGCGAGGGAGCGCGTCGAGTACAAGACGGGCGGCCTGGGCCGCCGGTAGCGGCCCGACCCCCGGCCCGGTGGCCGTCCCCGCCCGGCACGACGGCCCGCACGCCCCGGGCGGGCCCGTCGACGACGGTCACCCCCGGCCGTGGGGCCTCCTCGCGGCCGTCGCCGCGACCGTGCTCGCCCTCGACCAGCTGACCAAGTGGTGGGCGCTCGAGGCCCTCGACGACGGGCCCGTGCACGTCGGCTGGACCCTCGACCTGAGCCTCACGTTCAACACGGGGACGGCCTTCAGCTTCGGTCGAGACCTCGGGCCGGTGATCGGCCTCGTCGCCGTCGCCGTCGTGCTCGGCCTGCTGCGCACGAGGATGGCGACGTCGAGCCCGGCGACGGCGACCGCCGTCGGGCTGATCCTCGGCGGCGCGCTCGGCAACCTCGCCGACCGGGCCTTCCGCAGCGGCGGCGAGGGGTTCCTCGGCGGCGCCGTCGTCGACTTCGTCGACCTGAACTGGTGGCCGGTGTTCAACCTGGCCGACGCGGCCATCGTCGTCGGCGCCCTCGCGCTGGTCGCCTTCGGCTGGGAGGCGACGGAGCGGTCGCGGCGGTGAGGGTCGTCGTCCCGCCGGCCCTCGTGGGCGAGCGCCTGGACCGGGCCGTGGCCATGGCGACGGGGGTCAGCCGGGCCCAGGCCGCCGAGCTGGTGGCCGCCGGCGCGGTGGCCGTGGGCGGGCGGCCGGTGACGACCGGGGCCTACCGCCTGGCCGACGGCGACGTGGTCGACGTCGAGGTCCCCGAGGCCCCGGCCGACCGGGGGCCGGCGCCCGACCCCGCCGTCCCCGTGACGGTGGTCCACGCCGACGACCACCTCGTCGTCGTCGACAAGCCGCCCGGGCTCGTCGTCCACCCGGGCGCCGGGACGGCGGCCGGCACCCTGGTCAACGGGCTGCTCGCCCGGTTCCCGGAGATGGCCGGCGTCGGCGACCCCGACCGGCCCGGCATCGTCCACCGGCTCGACAAGGGCACCTCCGGGCTGCTGGCCGCGGCCAGGACGCAGGCCGCCTACGAGCGGCTGGTCTCGGCGTTGGCGGCGCGGGACGTCGAGCGCCGCTACCTGGCCCTCGCCTGGGGGCACCTCGAGGCGGCCGCCGGGCTGGTCGACGCCCCCGTCGGCCGGTCCAAGCGGGCGCCGACGAGGATGAGCGTGGCCACCACCGGCAAGGAGGCGAGGACCCGCTACCGGGTCGTGCGCCGCTTCGACGACCCCGTGCCGACGACGCTCGTCGAGTGCCGCCTGGAGACGGGCAGGACCCACCAGATCCGGGTGCACCTGTCGGCCATCGGCCACCCGGTGGTGGGCGACCCCGACTACGGCGGCCGCCGCCAGCCCGTCGACGCCGCCCGCCCGTTCCTCCACGCCGCCCACCTCGCCCTCGACCACCCGGTGACGGGGGAGCGCCTCGCCTTCGACAGCCCCCTCCCGGCCGACCTGGTCGCCGTCCTCGAGGGCCTCGGCTAGGCCTGCTGGGGCACGGGGTCCTCGGGCCAGTCCCGCTCGCCCTTGGCCATGGCGGCCACGTCGGCGAGGGTGGTGGCGTCGAGGTGGCGGCGCATGTGCTCGCCGACGTTGTGCCAGACGGCGAGCAGCACGCACTGGCCCTCGTGGTCGCAGGCCCCGTTTTTGTGGGGCTCGCCGAAGTCGCCGAGGGCGATGGGCCCGTCGACGGCGCTGACCACGTCGCCGAGCGTGATCCGGTCGGCTTCCCTGGCCAGCACGTAGCCGCCGCCGACCCCCCGCTTCGAGCGCACCAGCCCGGCGCCCTTCAGCGCCAGCAGGATCTGCTCCAGGTAGGGCTGGGGCAGGCCGGTGCGGTCGGCGATGTCACGGACGCTCGTGGGGCGGCCCTCGGAGTGCAGGGTGAGGGACAGCAGGGCCCGGCAGGCGTAGTCCCCCCTGGTGGAGACCTTCACCGGCGACCTCGGCCGTCCATCGCCTCATCGTACGGGCCGGGGGCCGGCGTTGGAGGTTGGGCGGGAGCGGCCGATAGGGTGCGGGGCCGGGGCGAGTGCGGTGCCGAAAGGATTCCTTTGGGCGATCATCCGGTGCTCCCGGACTACGCGGGGGCGTGCATAGCGAACGTCGTGCCGGCGCTGCTCGAACCGGCCGACACCCCGCCGCCCTGGCTGCCCGAGCCCGCCGTCGCCGCCGACCAGGTCGTGCTCCTCACCCTCGACGGCCTCGGCTGGGACCAGCTCCAGGCCAGGCGCCACCTCGCGCCCACCCTCGCCGGGATGGCCGGCGGTCCGATCACGAGCGTGGCCCCGACCACCACCGCCACCGCCCTCACCTCGATCACCACCGGGATGTCGCCGGGTGAGCACGGGGTCGTCGGGTACCGCATGCACGTGGCAGGCGAGGTGCTGAACGTGCTGCGCTGGTCGACGGCGGCCGGCGACGCCCGCCAGAGCATCCCGCCGGCGAAGATCCAGGACCACGAGGCGTTCCTCGGCCACCGCCCGCCGATCGTCACCCGGGCCGAGTTCCGCCACTCCGGCTTCTCCGGCGCCCACCTCGACGGCACCCGCTTCCACGGCTGGCGCACGACGTCGACGCTCGTCGTCGAGGTGCGCACCCTGCTGCGGACGGGGGAGCCGTTCGTCTACGCCTACTACGACGGCATCGACAAGGTCGCCCACGAGTACGGCCTGGGCGAGCACTACGACGCCGAGCTGGCGTCGGCCGACCGCCTCGTCGCCGACCTCCTCGGCGTGCTGCCGCCCCGCGGCGTCCTCGTCGTCACGTCGGACCACGGGCAGGTCCACGTGGGCGACGCCGTCGTCCCCATCGCCGGGGAGGTGATGAGCCACACCGCCCAGCTGTCCGGCGAGGGCCGGTTCCGCTGGCTCCACGCCAGGGCCGGGCGGCGCGCCGCCCTCGTCGAGGCGGCCAAGGCGCTCCACGGCGACCAGGCCTGGGTGGCGACGCGGGACGAGGTCGCCATGGAAGGCTGGTTCGGCCCCCGGCTGAGCGACGCCGGCGCCTCCCGCCTGGGCGACGTCGTGCTGGCCGCCAGGGACGACGTCGCCTTCTCCGACCCCCACGACACCGGCCCCTACCACCTCGTGGGCCGCCACGGCTCGCTGACCAGGGCCGAGGTGCTCGTGCCGCTGCTGGTGTCGGCCTGACCCGAGAGGACCACCGCACATGACCGACCAGGAACCCCAGGCGCACGTGGAGCACCCCGAGGTCGTCCCGGCCGGCCAGGCGCCGGCCGACGCCGACGGGCGCCGGGAGGCCGTCGAGCAGCCCGCCAAGCTGATGCGCATCGGCTCGATGATCCGCCAGCTCCTGGAGGAGGTGCGGGGGGCCGACCTGGACGAGGCCAGCAGGGACCGGCTCCGGGAGGTCTACGAGACGTCGGTGCGGGAGATCGGCACGTCGCTGTCGCCCGACCTCCAGGAGGAGCTCGGCCGGCTGGCCCTGCCGTTCGCCTCGGGGACCCCGAGCGGCGCCGAGCTGCGGGTCGTCCAGGCCCAGCTCGTCGGCTGGCTGGAGGGGCTGTTCCACGGCATCCAGGCCTCGGTGTTCGCCCAGCAGATGGCGATGCGCCAGCAGATGGAGGCCCGCCGCCGGCTCCCGGCCGGCGAGGAGCAGCCGTTGGACCCCCGTCCCGGCACCTACCTCTGACCGCGTCGCTACACGCGTGTAATTTGGCGACCGTGCCGTCCTCGTTCGCCCACCTCCACCTCCACACCGAGTACTCGATGCTGGACGGGGCGGCCCGCATCGGGGAGGTGGTCGCGGCCGCGGCCGAGGACGGCCAGCCGGCCATCGCCATCACCGACCACGGCAACATGTACGGGGTCCTCGACTTCTACAAGGCGTGCCGGAACGCGGCGATCAAGCCGATCGTGGGCATCGAGGCGTACATGGCCCACGACAGCCGGTACGAGCGGCCGGCCCGGCGGGGCCGCCTCGACGACACCGGCGGCGAGGCCGAGGGCGGCCACAAGCTCTACTACCACCTCACCCTGCTGGCCGAGGACGCCGCCGGGTACCGCAACCTGATCCAGCTGGCCAGCCGGGCCTTCCTCGAGGGCTACTACTACAAGCCGAGGGTCGACTGGGACCTGCTCGAGGAGCACAGCGAGGGGGTCATCGCCACCACCGGCTGCCTCGGCGGCCACGTCCTCCAGTCGCTGCTCGCCGGCGACGAGGAGGCGGCGCTGAAGAAGGCCGGCCGCCTCCAGGACATCTTCGGGCGCGACCGGCTGTTCGTCGAGGTCCAGGACCACGGCATCGAGGCCCAGCGCCGCACCAACCCCCAGCTGGTCGAGATCGCCCGCCGGCTCAACGCACCGCTCGTCGCCACCAACGACAGCCACTACACCCGCAGGGCCGACGCCACCGCGCACGACGCCCTCCTCTGCGTGCAGACCGGGTCGCTCATGAGCGACGCCGACCGCTTCAAGTTCCACGGCGACGAGCACTACCTGAAGACCGCCGCCGAGATGCGGGCCCTGTTCGCCGACCTCCCCGAGTCCTGCGACAACACCCTCGCCATCGCCGAGCGGGTGAACCTCGAGATCGAGTTCGGCGACTCGAAGCTGCCCCGCTTCCCGCTGCCCGAGGGCTTCACCGACGACGCCGCGTACCTGCGCCACCTGACCTTCGAGGGGGCGAGGGCCCGCTACGGCGACCAGCTGCCGGACCGGGTCGTCGAGCGCCTGGCCTACGAGCTGAAGGTCATCGGCGACATGGGGTTCGCCTCGTACTTCCTGATCGTCTGGGACCTGATGCGCCACGCGAGGGAGTCGGGGATCAGGGTCGGCCCGGGGCGGGGGAGCGCGGCCGGCTGCTGCGTCTCCTACTGCCTGCGCATCACCGACCTCGACCCGATCCGCTACGACCTGCTGTTCGAGCGGTTCCTGAACCCGTCGAGGATCTCCATGCCGGACATCGACATGGACTTCGACGACCGCTTCAGGGACGAGATGATCCGCTACGCGGCCGAGCGCTACGGCCGCCAGCACGTCGCCCAGATCGTCACGTTCTCGACGATCAAGGCCAGGGCCGCGGTGCGGGACGCCGCCCGGGTCCTCGGCTACCCCTACGCCGTCGGCGACCGGGTGGCCAAGGCCATGCCGCCGCTGATCATGGGCCGGGACACGCCGCTGTGGGCCTGCCTCGACGAGCACCCGAAGTTCACCGACGGCTACAAGATGGCCGCCGACCTGCGGACGATGTACGCCACCGACGAGGAGGCGCGCAAGGTCATCGACGTCGCCAAGGGGCTCGAGGGCCTCCGCCGCCAGGACGGGATCCACGCGGCCGCCGTCGTCATCACCGACGAGCCGCTCACCGAGTACCTGCCCGTCCAGCGCAAGCCCGAGGCCGGCCAGCGCCCCGAGGACGCCCCGATCGTCACCCAGTACGAGATGCACGGGGTGGAGGAGCTCGGCCTCCTCAAGATGGACTTCCTCGGGCTGCGGAACCTGTCGGTGATCGAGACGACCCTCGACCTCATCCGCAGGTCGAGGGGCGAGACCGTCGACATCGACTCGATCCCCCTCGACGACCAGCCGACCCTCGACCTGTTGTGCAGGGGCGACTCGATCGGCGTGTTCCAGCTCGAGGGCGGGCCGATGCGGGCGCTCATGCGGTCGCTGGCCCCGAGCAGCTTCGACGACGTCGCCGCCCTTGTCGCCCTGTACCGGCCGGGGCCGATGGCGGCGAACATGCACAACGACTACGCCGACCGCAAGAACGGGCGGCAGGCGGTCACCTACCCGCACCCGGACCTCGAGGAGGTCCTCGGCGACACCTACGGCCTGATGATCTACCAGGAGTCGGTGATGCGGGTCGCCCAGAAGGTGGCCGGCTACTCCCTCGCCGAGGCCGACAACCTCCGCAAGGCCTGCGGCAAGAAGATCCGGGAGCTGATCGCCAAGGAGCGGGAGAAGTTCGTCGAGGGCTGCGAGGCGACCGGCTACGGCCGCGACCTCGGCACCCGGCTGTTCGACATCATCGAGCCGTTCGCCGACTACGCCTTCAACAAGAGCCACGCCTACGGCTACGGCTACGTCGCCTACCAGACGGCCTACCTCAAGGCCCACTACCCGGTCGAGTACCTGGCCGCGCTGCTCACCAGCGTCAAGACCAACCTGGAGAAGGCGGCCGTCTACCTCTCCGAGTGCCGGTCCATGGGGATCAGGGTGCTCGTGCCGGACGTGAACGTGTCGGTGGCCGACTTCACCGCCCTCTCGGCCCGCCCCGAGGACCCGCCGGGCACCGTCGGCGCCATCCCGTTCGGCCTGTCGGCGGTGCGCAACGTGGGCGAGGGGCTGGTCGCGCTGATCGTCGCCGAGCGGGAGCGGGGCGGCCCCTTCTCCGACTTCTACGACTTCTGCGAACGCGTCGACCCGGCCGTGCTCAACAAGCGGTCGGTCGAGTCGCTGATCAAGGCGGGCGCCTTCGACGCCATGGGCCATCCCCGCCGGGGCCTGCTCGCCGTGTTCGAACAGATCGTCGACCGCACCCTGGCCCGGCGCCGGGAGCGGGACCAGGGCGTGTTCAGCCTGTTCGGCGACGGCGCTGGGCCTGGCGAGGGCTTCGACGAGCGCATGCCGATCCCCGACCTCGAGTTCGACAAGCGGGACCGGCTCCGCTTCGAGAAGGAGATGCTCGGGCTCTACATCAGCGACCACCCGCTGCTCGGGGCCGAGGCGGCGCTGGCGCGGCGGACGGACTGCACGATCGCCGCCCTCCGGGAGGCCAAGGACGGCGAGACGAGGACGTGCGGCGGGGTCGTCACCGCCCTCCAGCGGAAGTGGACCAAGCGGGGCGACCTGATGGCCGTGTTCATGCTGGAGGACCTGGGCTCGGCCATCGAGGTCATGGTGTTCCCGAAGACGATGACCGAGCACGGGCACAAGCTGAACGAGGACGTCGTCGTCTGCGTGAAGGGCAGGATCGACGCCAGGGAGGACGTGCCCAAGCTCATCGCGCTCGAGGTCGAGCCGTTCGAGCCCGTGGTCGGCCTTGCCCCCGTCGGGGTGCGGGTGCCGCTGTCGGTGAGCGACGACCTGGTGGCCAAGCTGAAGCGGCTCCTCTCCGAGCACCCCGGCGACGCGCCGGTCGTCCTCCACGTCGGGTCCCAGCAGGTGCGCCTGCCGCCGGCGTTCTCGGTCCAGCCGAGCACCGGGCTGTTCGCCGAGCTGCGCGTGCTGCTCGGCGACGGCGCCGTCGTGACGTAGGGCGGCGTCCGGAGGCGGCCGTGGCGTGCGCCGGGTGCGGGTTCGTGTACGAGTCGGTGCCCGCCGACGGGGTCGCCGCCGCCCTGCGCGCCGTCGGCGGCCGGTACCGGGCCGTCCTCGGCGGGGCGGACGCCGCTGCGCTCGCCCGCCGGCCCGACCCGTCGACGTGGTCGGCGGTCGAGTACACGGCCCACGTGCGCGACGTCCTGCTCGTGCAGCGTGACCGGGTGATCCGGGCGCTGGTCGAGGACCGCCCTTCGTTCCCGCCGATGTGGCGGGACGAGCGGGTGGCGCTGGCCGGCTACGCCGACGAGCCGCCGGCCGACGTGCTCGCCGGCCTGGACCTGGCGGCCGCCCTCCTCGCCCGGGTGTTCGACCGCCTCGGCCCCGACCAGCTGACCCGGCCGTGCGTCTACAACTTCCCGGCGCCCGCCGACCGCGACGTCCTCTGGGTCGGTCGCCACACGCTGCACGAGGCCGAACACCACCGCCAGGACGCCGAGCGCGTCCTCGCCGCCGTCACCGCCTGAGCCAGCGCTCGGCGCCGGCCGCCCCGCCGGAGGCGCGTGCCGTTCGGCCCGGTGGCGCGGCCGGTCGTCGGGAGGTGGGCGATGGGCGCGAGCGGGTCCGGTGGCGCGCCGGACGGCGGGGGGTCGGGCCCGGTGGCGCGGGCGGTCGCCGGGGGTGGGTGATGGGCGCGAGCGGGTCCGGTGGCGCCCCGGACGGCGGGCGGAGGCGGGTGAAGTTCGGCTCGGTGGCGCGGCCGGTCGCCGGGGCGGCCATGGGCGCGAGCGGGTCCGGTGGCGCGCCGGACGGGTGGTCGGGCTCGGTGGCGGCGCTCGCCGGGGCGGCGGGCGGGGGCGCAGGCCCGGTGGTACGGGTCGCCCGGAGAGCCGGCGATGGCGGCGCGTGGGCCGGTGGAGGGTCGCCCGGGGGTGCGCGCGGGCGGTGTGACGGTCGCCGGGCGGGGTGCCGCGGGTGGCGCCGGTCGCTGGGGCGGCGGATGGGCCGCCCGGGATCCGGTGGTGGTTCGACGGCCGGCCGGGTCGGCCGGTGGCGCCGGTTGCCGGGGCGTGGGATGGGCCGCCCGGGATCCGGTGGTGGTTCGACGGGCGGCCGGGCCGGCCGGTCGCGCCGGTCGCCGGCGGCGGGGATGGGGGCGCGTAGGGTCGGTGGTGATGCGAGCGCTGTTCGTCGCCGTGGCCGGGGCGGCCGGGGCGTCGTGCCGGTACGCCATCGGGCTGGCCGTCGGCGTGCGGTCGTTCCCGTGGGCGACGCTCGGCATCAACCTGACGGGGTCGTTCCTCCTCGCCGCCCTCCTCACCGCCGGCACCGAGCGCGGGTGGTCGCAGGACGTCACCGTCCCGCTCGCCGTCGGCTTCCTCGGCGCCTACACGACGTTCTCGACCTTCTCCTGGGAGGCCTTCACCCTGGCCCGCACCGACCGCGTCGGGACGGCGGCCGTCTACGTGGCCGCCTCCCTGGTCGGCGGCATCGTGGCCGCGGCCGGCGGCTACGCCGTCGCCCGGGGCGGCTGACCTCGCTCCGCTGAACGCCAGAGCGGTCGCTGCCTCTATCCTTGGGGGCGCCGGGAGGCACGAAAGCCGTCGCGGCCGCCGTCCTCATTCGGTAGGTACGAGACGACGCGGCACCGCGTGACCATGTTCGGGGGCTCAACAGGATGGCGATCGAGGTCGAGACCAAGGACTGCACTGCGCTGAGCGACGCCGAGTTGGCGGAGATGGCCGACCTGTGCGCCGACGGGCCGAGCGGGTTCGGGGTCGGGGTCCTTTCCAAGGAGGTCGAGTCCTGGGTCCTCGTCACGCAGGTGCGCGAGGGCACCAAGCTCCGGGGATTCTCGTTCAGCACGCTCGAGCGCATCGGCGGCACGCCGTGCGTCCTGATCGGTCTGGCCTCCGTGGGCCGGGGCGCCCGCCGCGACGCCGTGCTGCGCGGGATCATGGGCGACCAGTTCCGCCGCGCCGTCCTCGCCTTCCCCGACGAGGACGTCCTGATCGGTGCCCGGTTCGCCACGCCGGCCGGCTTCGAGGCGTTCCGCACCCTGCACGACATCGTCCCCCGGCCGGGCCACAAGGCGTCCGGCGAGGAGCGGGCCTGGGGTCGCCGGCTCGCCAAGCGGTTCGGCATCGAGAACGGCAGCTATGACGACCGCAGCTTCACGGCCAGGGGTGACGGCACGGTGGCCTGCATCCTCGACCACGAGTCGCTGAAGCCGGAGACGGTGGATCCCGAGGTGGCCGCGCTGTTCGAGGGCGTCGACGCCGCGAAGGGCGACAGCCTCATCGCCTTCGGCTGGGCCATGGCCGAAGACCTCGACAAGCTCAACCGCTAGTCAGGGCACGCTCCTCTCGACTCGGGACGCTGGCGGCGCGCGCCTTCAGGTGAGGTGGACGGCCGCGAGCACGAGGGTGCCGACGGCGATCACCGAGCCCAGCTGGGCGAACGCGAACGTCCTCGCCTGGTAGCCGAGGTCGACGCGGATGCTCGCCAGCACGTCGCGGCTGGCGCTGTCGATCCGGTCGACCAGCCGGTCCTCCAGTTGGACGAGGCGATGGTCCAGCTCGATGTTCCTTCGCTCGACGTCGGCCGTGCGGGCGTCGATGCCGGCCATGCGCTCGGCCAGCCGCTCGTCGAGGCTCGTGATGCGCTCGCCGAGGGCCTCGATCTGCGCTCTGAGGGCGGCGGCCAGGCCGGCGAGCTCCTGGCGCGTCGCCGGTGCCCCCCACTCCGCCGGCGGGAGGTCGTCCATCAGGGTCTGCGCCTCCGCCTCGCCCAGCACCTCCGCCAAGCGAAGGCGGAGCCGGTGGCGGCTCCGCTCATCGACGGCCATGATCCCCTCCAGAGGGCGACGTGGCAATCCGAAGAGGAGCATCGCCTGCTCCCGAGGCCGGGGCACGGAGAGGATAGCCGAACACATGTTCGAGAGCAAGCCGTTCGAGGAGGTCGTCCGGCGGCGTCGGATGGTGAGGAGCTTCGAGGACGGGCCGGTCGAGCGCGAGGTCGTCGACGGCATGCTCGACCTGGCCCGGCGGGCGCCGTCGGCCGGCTACAGCCAGGGCACGGAGTTCCTCGTCCTCGACCGGCCCGAGGACCGGGACCGGTACTGGTCGATCAGCTTCGCCGGCGAGGACGAGCGGGAGCGGTTCCGGTGGCAGGGCCTGTTCCGGGCGCCCGTGCTCGTGCTCCCGATGTCGAACGAGCGGGCCTACCTCGACCGGTACTCGGAGCCCGACAAGGCGCCCGCCGGGCTCCAGGAGGCCGACGCCTGGCCCGTGCCGTACTGGGACGTCGACGCCGGGATGGCGACGATGGTGCTGCTGCTCGCCGCCGTCGACGCCGGGCTGGGGGCCCTGTTCTTCGGCATCTTCGGGGGCGAGGCGGAGCTGCTGCAGGCCTTCGGTGTGCCGGCGGAGTACCGGCCGATCGGCACCGTCGCCATCGGCCACCCCGCCGAGGGCGGCCCGACCGGCTCATCCGCCACGCGCCGGCGCCGCCCCTTCGACGAGGTCGTCCACCGCGGCGGTTGGTGACGGGCGCTCCGTCGGCGGTCGCTCGTTCCGGCTCGTCGGCCGGGGCGGCCGGCGGAGCGGGCCGGCGTCAGGCGGCGGCGAGCTCGTTCCGGCTCGTCGACCGGGCGCTCGGGGCGCCGGACGGGGGCGGCGGCGGGCTCGGGTTCGAGGCGCTCGACGGAGTCGGCCGGCGTAAGGCGGCGGCGGGCTCGGGTTCGAGGCGCTCGACGGAGTCGGCCGGCGTCAGGCGGCGGCGAGCTCCGCTTCGAGGCGCTCGACGGAGTCGGCCGGCGCCCGGCAGGCGAAGTCGCGGCACACGTAGGCCAGACCGGGGGACCGACCCTCCCACAGCGGCGACGAGTACGGCTCGCCCCACGCCAGCACGCCGTTCGGCAGGTACCGCCGCTGGACGGCGGCGACGAGGTCGGGGCGGTCGCCGGTGACCGCGACCTCCACGGCGCCGGCGGTGGCCAGGTCCACGGCGACGAGCAGGTGGGAGAACGCCGTCGGGTGCTGGGTGACGACGGCGCCGACGAGGCGGAGGACGTCCTCCGCCCGCTCGCGGTAGCGGTCCTCGCCGGTCAGCGCGGCGAGGCGGAGCAGGGCGACGGCGGCGAGGCTGTTGGCCGACGGCGTGGCGTTGTCGAGCAGGTCCTTCGGCCGCACGACGAGCGCCTCGGCGTCGTGGGCGGTCGTGAACACCCCGCCGCCCTCGTCGTCCCAGAACCGCTCGAGCAGGGCGTCGGCCACCGCCCTGGCCTCGGTGATCCACGTCGCCCGGCCGGTGGCCTCGCCGAGGCGGGTGAACGCGTCGACCAGGGCGGCGTGGTCGGCGGCGTAGGCGAGGTGCCGGGCGTCGCCGCCCTGCCACGATCGCAGCCACCGCCCCGACCCGTCCCGCATCGACGACAGCAGGAAGCGCCCCGCCGACTCGGCGGCGGCGACCCAGTCGGCCCGCCCGGTGGCGGCGCCGGCCTCGGCCAGCGACGACACGAACAGGGCGTTCCACTCGGCCAGCACCTTGTCGTCGAGGCCCGGCCGCACCCGCCCGAGACGGTGCTCGTAGAGGCGCCGGCGGGCCTCCTCCACGGCCGGCGGCCGCCGCAGGTCGCCCCGCACCGGCCGGTGCAGGATCGTCGTCCCGTGCTCGAAGTTCCCCTCGTCGGTGACGCCCCACCAGTCGAGGGCGGCGGGGGCGAGGTCGTCCCCGAGGACGGAGCGGACCTCGTCCGCCGTCCACACGTAGAACTTGCCCTCGACCCCCTCGGAGTCGGCGTCCTCGGCGGACGTGAACCCTCCGCCCGGCGAGGCCAGGTCGCGCAGCACGTAGCCGACGGTCTCCTCGACGACCTGGAGGTACCGCGCCTCGCCGGTCAGCTGCCAGGCGTGGAGGTAGGCCCGCACGAGCAGGGCCTGGTCGTAGAGCATCTTCTCGAAGTGGGGCACGAGCCAGCGCTCGTCCACCGAGTAGCGGGCGAAGCCGCCGCCGAGGTGGTCGTAGATGCCGCCGGACGCCATGGCGTCGAGCGTGGTGGTGACGGCGTCGAGCGCCCGCTCGCTCCCGGACCGGGCGTGGGCCCGCAGGAGGACCTCGATCGACGTCGCCTGCGGGAACTTCGGCGCGCCGCCGAACCCGCCCCAGCGGGGGTCGAACGAGGACAGCAGGGCGGCCTCGGCGTCGGCCACCGCCTGCCGGCCGGGGAGGTCGCCGCCGGCGGCCAGCCGGCCCATCCGCCCGACCGCCTCCGTCAACCGGCCGGCCTGGCCGAGCACCTCGTCGCGGCGATCCCGCCAGGCGTCGTGCACGGCCCGGCACACGTCGACGAAGGCCGGCATCCCGCCCCGGCCCACCTTCGGGAAGTACGTGCCGCCGAAGAACGGCTCGCCGGTCGGCGTGAGAAACACGGTCATCGGCCAGCCGCCGTGCCCGCTCATGGCCTGGACGGCGTCCATGTAGACGGCGTCGACGTCGGGCCGCTCCTCCCGGTCGACCTTCACGTTGACGAACAGCTCGTTCATGACGGCGGCGACGTCGGCGTCCTCGAAGGACTCGTGGGCCATGACGTGGCACCAGTGGCAGGCCGAGTACCCGACCGACAGCAGCACGGGCACGTCGCGCCGGCGGGCCTCGGCGAACGCCTCCTCGCCCCAGGGCCACCAGTCGACGGGGTTGCCGGCGTGCTGGCGCAGGTAGGGGCTGGTCTCGGAGGCGAGCCGGTTCACCCCCTCACGCTAGGGGGAGGGTCAGTAGTCGAGACCGCCGTCGTCGTCGCTCTCGGTCGACGTGCCGCTGCCGCTGCCGCTGTCCTCGCCGGCGCCGGCCGAGTCGCCCTCCTCGAAGAAGAACGCCCCCTGCATGCCGCCGTCGCGGTGGAACCGGCAGTAGAACGGCGTGGCGCCGCTGTCGGGGAGGGTGACCTCGACCTCGACCTCGTCGCCGCCCGAGACCTCCTCGTCGATGCCGAGCGAGTCGACGGTGAACGTGTGCGGCCGGCTGCCCTCGTTGTGGAGCGTGACCGTCACGGTGCCGCCCGGCGTGCCCTTGATGAACGTCGGCTCGAAGTAGTTGTCGTCGATCTCGACCTCGAGGTCGGCGGTGTCACCGGTGGCCTCGGCCGTCCCCTTGTTCTCGACGTCACCCTCGAGCTGCACGGGCGCGTTGGAGGACGTCTCGCCGCCCCCGTCGTCGTCGTCGCCCCCGCACCCGGCGAGGACCAGGACCACGACCAGCACCGGCAGCAGGAACTTGCGCATCGGGAACCCTTCCTGATCGAAGATGGCGACATGGTGACCTACGGACGGCGGCCCGTACGGGATTGCCAGCAATCCCGCCGGCCGCGTCGGACGTAGTACGGGCGTGTGGGCCGCTTCCGACGAGGCCTTGCTCGCCGGCTTCGGCACCGGCGACCCGACGGCCGCGGCCGCGTTCATCAGGAGGTTCCAACGGCGGGTGTACGGATTGGCGCTCGTCGTCGTCAACGACGAGGGGCGGGCGGAGGACATCGCCCAGGAGGCGTTCGTGCGGGCGTGGCGCCACGCGACCGCGTACGACGCGCGGAAGGGCTCCGTCGCCACCTGGCTCCTGGCCATCACCCGCAACCTCGCCATCGACGCCGTCCGCGTGCAGCAGGCGCGGCCGGCCGACGTGGTGGACCTGTCCGACCTCGGCCTCGCCGCCTCGGACCCCGACCCCGGTGAGGTCGCCGAGGTGGACGCCGACGTGGCGAGGATGCGCGACGCGCTCGGGGACCTGCCCGTCGAGCAGCGGCGGGCGCTCGTGCTCGCCGCCCTGCACGGCCTCACCGCCCGGGAGATCGGCGAGCGGGAGGGCATCCCGCTCGGCACGGCCAAGACCCGCATCCGCTCGGGCCTCATGCGGCTCCGGGCGACGATGACCGCCGGGGAGCTGGGGGCATGACCCCGCGGCTGCGCTGCGACGACGTCCGGGCCCTCGCCCCCGAGCTGGCCCTCGGCGTGCTCGACGGCGTGGAGCGGGGGGCCGTCCTCACCCACCTCGCCCGCTGCGACGCCTGCCGGGAGCTGGTCGCCGACCTCGCCCGGGCGGCCGACGGCGTGCTGCTCGCCGCCCCGGCGGCCGAGCCGCCGCCCGGCTTCGAGTCCCGTGTCCTCGAGCGCCTCACCGCCGACCTCGAGGCCGGCCCCGTCCGGCTGGCCGGCCGCCGCCGGCGCCGGTCGGTGCTCGCCGGCGCCGTCGCCGCCGTCGCCCTCGTGCTGCTCGGCGCGGCCGGGTCGTGGGCCGCGCTGCGCCCGCGGGGCGGCGAGGAGCTGCTCAGCGCGCCGATGGAGGACGCGGAGGGCGACGAGGTCGGCGAGGTGTACCTGTTCGACGGCGAGCCGTCGTGGATGTTCTTCGAGATCGACGGGTGGACCCCGGCCTGGGGCGACGCCCGCTACGCCGTGCAGGTCGACCTCGTCGACGGCGGCCGGGTGCTGCTCGACGACGCCACGTTCGCCAGCGGCGGCGGGGCGTGGGGGTCGGTCGTCGGCGTCGACGTCCACGAGGTCCGCTGGGTCGGGGTGATCGACCCGGCGAGCGGCCGGGTCTACTGCGGGGCCAGCCTGCGCGACGCCTGACCCCCGGGTCGGTCGCGGGGGAGCGGGTACCGTCGCCCGATGGACATCCGCCTCGACGGCAGGGTCGCGCTCGTCACCGGCGCGTCGCGGGGGATCGGCCGGGCCATCGCCGCCGAGCTGGCCGCCTCGGGCGCCAGGGTGATGCTGTCGAGCCGGAAGCAGGACGCCCTCGACGCCGCCGCCGCGGGGATGACCGGCGAGGTGGCGACGTTCGCAGCGAACGCCGGCGAGCCCGACCAGGCCGAGGCGTGCGTCGCCGCCACCGTGGACCGCTTCGGCGGCCTCGACGTGCTCGTGAACAACGCTGCCACCAACCCCTACCTGGGCCCGACCATCGACATCGACCTGCCCCGGCACGACAAGACCTGGCAGGTGAACTTCCGCGGCGCGCTGGTGTGGACCCAGCTGGCCTGGCGGGCGGCCATGCGGGACCGGGGCGGGGTGGTGTTGAACGTCGCCTCGCTCGGGGGCTTCGTGACCGAGCCGTCGATCGGGCTCTACAACGCCACCAAGGCGGCGCTCGTCTACCTGACCCGCACCCTCGCCGCCGAGCTGGCGCCGGGGGTGCGGGTGAACGCCGTCGCCCCCGGGCTGGTGAAGACGGACATGGCGCGGGCGCTGTGGGAGCCGGCGGAGACCCAGATCGCCGCCCGCACCCCGCTCCGGCGGCTGGGCGACCCGTCGGACATCGCCGAGGCGGCCGTGTTCCTCGTGAGCGACCGGGCGTCGTGGATCACCGGGCAGACCCTGATCGTCGACGGCGGCGCCCAGGTGCGCCCCGCCTGGGGCTGAGCGCCGCCGGGGCGCCGGGGCGCCGGGGCGCCGGGGAGCACGACCGGCTCGAGGCTGAGCCCCCGCCGGGGCGCCGGGGCGCCGGCCGGCACGACCGGCGCGAGGCTGCGTCGCCGCCGGGGCGCCGGGGCGCCGGCCGGCACGGCGGGCCCGAGGCTGCGGCGGGGCGGGGCGCCCGGGCGGCGGGGTCCGCAGCCGGTACCCTCCGTCGCCGTGGCCTGGGAGGCGGCCTGCCCGAGGTGCTCGGCGTCGGTGGCCGCCGACGCCCGCACGTGCCCGTCGTGCGGCGCGGACCTGACCGGCGCGGTG
>DASWMK010000099.1 GCA_036399815.1 Acidimicrobiales bacterium | reverse complement strand
GACGGCGAGGTCGCCGTCGGCCCTCGTCGTGAAGCGCAGGCGGGCGACGAGCCCGGGCCCGGCGGGGACGGTGCGGTCCAGCGCTACTTCAGGAACGAGGGCACGTCGAAGTCGTCGTCGCCCTCGAGGTCGAGGTCCTCGTCGCCGAACACGTCGCCGCCGCCGTCGAGGCCGAGGCTGCTGCGGCCGGCCGGCTCCCGCTCGCCCCGGCCCTCGTCCCAGCGCTCGAAGCCGGCGGCGATCACCGTCACCCGCACCTCGTCGCCCATGTCGTCGTCGATGACGGCGCCGAAGATGATGTTGGCGTCGGGGTGGGCGACGTTGTGGATGACCTCGGCGGCCTCGTTGACCTCGAACAGGCCGAGGTCGCTGCCGCCGGAGATGTTCAGGAGGATGCCGCGGGCCCCCTCGATGGAGGCCTCGAGCAGCGGGCTGGAGATGGCCGCCCTCGCCGCGTTCAGGGCCCGGCCCTCGCCCGACCCGTAGCCGACGCCCATGAGCGCCGACCCCGCGTTGCTCATGATCATCTTGACGTCGGCGAAGTCGGTGTTGATGAGGCCGGGGGTGGTGATCAGGTCGGTGATGCCCTGCACGCCCTGGAGCAGGACCTCGTCGGCCATCTTGAACGCGTTCAGCACCGACGTCTTCTCGTTCGACACGGTGAGCAGCCGGTCGTTCGGGATGACGATCTGGGTGTCGACCTTCTCCTTCAGGCGCTGGATGCCCTGCTCGGCCTGGACCGAGCGGCGCCGGCCCTCGAAGGAGAACGGGCGGGTGACCACGCCGATGGTGAGGGCGCCGAGGGACTTGGCCATCTCGGCCACCACCGGGGCCCCGCCGGTGCCGGTGCCGCCGCCCTTGCCCGCGGTGATGAAGACCATGTCGGCGCCCTTCAGCACCTCCTCGATCTCCTCGCGGTGGGCCTCGGCCGCCGCCCGGCCGACCTCGGGGTCGCTGCCGGCGCCGAGGCCCCTCGTGAGGTCCCGCCCGATGTCGAGCTTGACGTCGGCGTCGCTCATGAGCAGGGCCTGGGCGTCGGTGTTGATGGCGATGAACTCCACGCCCTTCAACCCGGCGTCGATCATGCGGTTGACCGCGTTGACCCCGCCGCCGCCGATGCCGACCACCTTGATCACGGCCAGGTAGTTCTGGGGGATGCCGGCCATGTGGGTTCGTTACCTCCGGGACGCGGGCGGGATTCCCGCCGGGGACGGGACCGAGCCCGGGGCCGGCCTGGCCGTCGGGTGCGGTCGCACCATGCGACGAAGGCCGGGCGCCCCGATGGGCCCCGGCCTCACCCTCGACGACAGGTCGAGAGTTACGTCAACCTCGTGTTGTGGTTGAGACATTACTGTTCTCCGGAACTCTGGTCAACACGGGTGCGCTCGGCACCCGGACGTCGAGCACGCCGAACCCGGTCGGGTCGACCCGGGCCAGCACGGTCGCGGCGGCGAGGAACTTCTCGGGCAGGTCCTCGGGGGTACCCAGGCGGACCCGCCCGAACGGGACCAGCTGGAGGTCGACCTCGTCGCCGTCGACGACGACCGCCGAGGTCGACCGGGCCAGGGCCGGGGGCAGGGCGTCGGCCACGGCCAGCGGCGCGGCCGCCGAGCCGCCGAGGTGCTCCCCCGGCAGGAGGTCGGCGGTGACGCCGTCGAGCAGCACGAGGCCGGGCGGGGGCTGGTCCTCCCTGGCCAGCACCCGTCCCTCGCCGTCGACCAGCAGCACGCCGCCGCCGTCGGCCTCGACCACGGCGACCGGCACCCGCTCCAGCACCTCGACGGCCACCGTGCCCGGCCACTGCCGCTCGACCCGGGCCGAGCGCACCCAGGGCAGCTCGCTCACCCGGCGGCTGACCATGCCGGTGTCGACGTCGACCAGGGCGTCGCCCCGGCGGACCCCCGAGGCCTCGACGACGGCGGCCGCGGTCGTGTGGTCGGCGCCGGTGACCGCCACCCGGTCCACGTCGAGGAACGGCGAGCGCAGGGCGCCGACGGCGGCCAGCACGAGGACGGTGACGGCGCCGAGGGCGACCAGGCGGTGGAGCCGCCGGCGGCCGGCGTCACGGGCGACGGCGATGCGCCGGGCCCGGAACCGCGGGTCGATGGGCGCCGCCGGCCGGTCGAGGGTGGGCGCCGTCACTCGACCTCCACCACAGGTCGAGGGTCGGGGAACCCGGCCAGCCGGGTCTCGGGGACGAGCTGCACCCCGAAGCGCTCCTCCACCCGGCGGCCGACCTCGACCATCAGGGCGAGCACGTCGTCGGCCGAACCGCCCTCGTCGGCCTGGATGAAGTTGGCGTGCTTGGGCGACACGTGGGCGGTGCCGAGCCGGAGGCCCTTGCAGCCGGCCGCGTCGACCAGCCGCCCGGCGCTGTCCCCCGGCGGGTTGGTGAACACCGACCCCGCGTTCTGGCCGCCGGGCTGGTTGGCCCGCCGCCAGCGGACGATCTCGGCGATCTCCGCCTCGGACCGGGCGCGGTCCCCCGGCGCCAGCGCCAGCTCGGCGCGGACCACGACCTGGGACGGGCGCACCGACGACCGGCGGTACCCCAGGTGGAGGTCGGCGGCGGGCACCTCTCCATCCTCGCCGGTGGACAGGTCCGCGACGCGGACCCTGACCAGCGTGGCCGCCACGTCCGACCCGTGCCCGCCGGCGTTCATGCGGACGGCCCCGCCGACCGAGCCCGGCACGCCCACCGCCCACTCGAGCCCGGTCAGCCCCGCGGCCGCCGTGCGCCGGGCCAGGACGGGCAGGGAGGCGGCGCCGCCGGCCCGCACCGTCGTGCCGTCCACCTCGATCCCGGCGAACGTCGGGCCGAGGACGATGGCCAGCCCCGGGAACCCGGCGTCGGCCACGAGCAGGTTCGAGCCCTTGCCGACGACCAGCACGGGCACCCCGCTCGCCGCCACCGCCTTGGCCGCCAGGCGCAGGTCGTCCTCGTCGGCCACCTCGAGGAACAGGGCGGCCGGGCCGCCGACCCGGTAGGTGGTGAGCGGCCCGAGGGGCACGTCCCGCCGGGCCCGGTCGCCGAGGACGGCGGCGGCCGCCTCCACCGGCCCGGCGCTCACGCCGCCCTCGCCGCCAGCGCGGCCCGCACCTCGTCGGGCAGCGACGTCAGGTCGCCGGCCCCGAGCGTCAGGCACAGGTCGCCCGGACGCAGCTCCCGCGCCAGGAACGGGACCAGCTCCGACCGCCGGGGGAAGTAGGCCAGCCGGCGCCAGGGGTGGGCGTCGAGCACGGCGTTGACGAGCAGCGCGCCGGTCACCCCCGGGCGGGGCGCCTCGCCGGCGGCATAGACGTCGGTGAGGACGAGCACGTCGGCGTCGTCGAAGGCGTCGGCGAAGTCCTGCCACAGGGCCGCCGTGCGGCTGTAGCGGTGGGGCTGGAACACGCACACGACGCGGCGCCAGCCGCCGGCCCTCGCCGCCGCCAGCGCGGCCCGCACCTCGGTGGGCAGGTGGGCGTAGTCGTCCACGAACGTCACGCCGGCGGCCTCGCCCCTGAACTGGAAGCGCCGGGCCACGCCGGCGTAGCGGGCCAGGGCCCGGAGCCCGGCGTCGACCGGCGCGCCGAGCGCCACGGCCGTCACCAGGGCCCCGGCCGCGTTCCTGGCGTTGTGCACGCCGGGGACGGGCAGCGCCACCCGCCCGACGACCTCGTCGCCGTGGACGAGGTCGAACGACACGCCGGCCCGCTCCGCCCGCACGTCGACCATCCGCCAGTCCGCCCCGGCCGCCGTGCCGTAGGTGACGCACCCCCCGACGGCGGCGGCCACGGCGGCCGCCTCGGCGTCGTCCGCGCACACCACCCGGGGGCCGGGGGCGGCGGCCACGAACCGGCGGAACGCGTCCCGGAGGGCGGCCCACGAGCCGTAGTGCTCGAGGTGGTCGGGCTCGACGTTGGTGACCAGGGCGGCCTCGGCCCCGAGCTCGAGGAACGTGCCGTCGCTCTCGTCGGCCTCGACCACGAACCATTCGCCCTCGTCCCAGACGGCGCCCGAGCCGATCTCGTTGAGCTCGCCGCCTACCACGAACGACGGCCGCATCCCGGCCTCGGAGAGCACCAGGGCGAGCATCGAGGAGGTCGTCGTCTTCCCGTGGGTGCCGGCGACGGCGACCGTGCGCCGGGTGGCGGCGATGGCGGCCAGCACCTCGGCCCGCCGCAGGACGGGCACGCCCCGCTCCGCCGCGGCCACGACCTCGGGGTTGGTCGGCGGGATGGCGGTCGACACGGCCACCGCCTCGGCGTCGCCGACGTTCTCGGCCCGGTGGCCGACGGTGACGGCCACGCCGGCGGCCCGCAGCCGGGTGAGGCCGGGCGAGTCCTTGAGGTCGCTCCCCGTCACCCGGTGGCCCATGCCGGCGAGGACGGTGGCGATGGCGCTCATCCCGGCCCCGCCCACGCCCACGACGTGGACCCGCCGGGGGGTGGCGAGGTCAAGCACGGGCGTGCTCCTCCACGAGGGCGGCCACCCGGGCGGCGGCGTCGGGCCGTCCCAGCCGGCGGGCGGCCTCGGCCATGGCCGCCAGGCGGGCGTCGTCGGCGAGCAGCGCCTCGGCCTCGGCGGCCAGCCGCTCGGCGCCGAGGTCGGCGTCCGGCACCCACACGGCCGCGCCGGCGTCGGCCAGCACCCTGGCCCCGACGGTCTGGTGGTCCTCGCTGGCGATCGGCAGGGGCACGAGCACCGACGGCACGCCGACGACGGTCAGCTCGGCCAGGGTCGACGCCCCGGCCCGGCAGACGACGAGGTCGGCGGCGGCGAACACGTCCGGCATGCGCTCCTCGTACTCGACGGCCTGGTACACGAGGCCGCCGGGCGGCGGGTCGGGCAGCCGGCCCTCCACGTCGGGCCAGTCGCGGCTGCCGACGGCGTGGCGGATGGCGACGTCGCCCCGGTCCCGCCACGCCTCCCCGAGGGCGAGGGCGGCCTCGTTGATGCGCCGGGCGCCGAGCGACCCGCCGAACACGGCCAGCACCCTGCGGCCGTCGGGCAGGCCGAGCGCGGCCCGGGCGGCGGCCCGGCCGGCGGGCGAGCGGTCCACGGCGGCCATCTCCGGCCGCACCG
>DASWMK010000098.1 GCA_036399815.1 Acidimicrobiales bacterium | reverse complement strand
CGACCCTGCCGGCCCGGCCCCGTCGAGTGCCGACGCCGCCGGGCCGGCCCGGTCGAGCGACGGCCGCTCGGCGCCGGCGCAGCCCGCCGCGAGCGCCACCGCGACGGCCGCCACCGCGATGCGCCGGTGCGGGCGAGGGGTGGGGCGGGCGTCGATGCCTCCAGCTTCCCCCACGCGACCGGCAGCTCGCCCTCGGCCCGGCTCACCCGCCGTTCGCGACGAAGGCGACGTGGAGGTACATCCCGTCCGCGGCCAGGGTCGCGTCGGACACCTGGCCCACGCTCGCGCCCGTCAGGGTGGCGAGGTCGCGCCACGTGCCGCTCGGCGAGCCGGACCACTGCGACGTTCGGAGGTCGTAGGCCCCGACGTACGCGTGGCCGTGGTCGGTCACGACCCCCACGTAGAGGCTGCCGAGGAGGACCGTCGCCGACACCCGGTAGGCCGTGCCGACCCCGTTGACGCTCGGGGCGCTCGCCCACTCCGACCACGAGCCGCCGCTCGTCTGCCGGACGGCCCGCCACACGGTCCCGCCCGCCGTGAGGGCGACGACGTGGAGCTGGGACCCGTCGGACGCGGCGGCGACGTCGACGACGTTGGCGAGGGGGACGTGCATGTTCGAGTTGATCTCGAGGAACGGCTGCCACGTCCCCGCGGGGTAGTCCTCGTTGGCGCCGAAGTGGATCGAGTGGTACAGGCGGCCGGCGCTGTTCACGGCGCACACGTGGAGGTCACCGCCGACCGCCGCCGCCGCCGGGCTGAGGACGGCGCCGATCTGGGTGTTGGTGCCGCTCTCCCCCTCGAGGTTCTCGAACGTCGACCACTTCCCCGTGCTCTGCGTCCAGGTCGCCCACCACAGCGAGAGATCGGCCTCGCGGACCGTCAGCATGACCGGGCTCCCACCGACCGCCGCCACCCGGGCGTTGACCACGCCGCTCTGCCCGGTCGAGTCGAAGCTGGTCCAGGACGGGGTCTGCTGCCAGTTGGTCCTGACCGCGGAGCACGCCGGGTTGCCGGTGCCAGCGGCGACGACGCCGAGGAACAGCATCGGACCGGCGGCCACCGCGGCTGCCGAGAGGACCTTCGACGGCGCCGGCAGGCCGGCGACCGGCACGGCCGCGGGCACCGACCACGTCCCCGGCGGCGCCGTCATCACCGTGTGGTAGGGGACACCCGGCGTGGAAGGCGTCACCGCCGGGGCGGCGGTGCCCGGCTCCTCGAGGCGCGTGCCGTCGCTCGTCGTCATCGCTCCGTCTCCTCCTCGTCGGTCGTCGCTGCTCCGTGCAGCTCGGCCGGCAGACGGCGATGGGCCGCCGTCGGATACCTCGGGGAAGGAGAACCTCAGGCGGCGGGGTCGAGGCGGTAGACGTCGCCGGCCAGGGAGAGCACGTACACCTCGCCGGACGCGTCCTCGCCGAAGGACACCAGCTGGCCGCCGTCGACGGGTGCGTCGAGGTCCCGCTCGGCCACGACCCGGCCGCCCTCGACGGTGAGGGCGCGGACGCGGGCCAGGCAGTAGTCGCCGAACAGGTAGGCGCCCTGCAGCGCGGGGATGGCGCCACCCCGGTAGACCACGCCCCCGCTGACCGCGCAGCCGCCCTCGTCGTGGGTGTACTCGAACACCGGCCCGACGGCGCCCGGCGGCGGCGACCCCTCGTACGCCCGGCTCCCCTCGACGAGGTCCCACCCGAAGTTCGTCCCCGCCCCGGTCCCGGCGGCCAGGCGGTCGACCTCCTCGACGTCGCCCTGGCCCACGTCGGCGATCCACAGGTCGCCGGTGCCGCGGTCGAAGGAGAACCGCCACGGGTTGCGCAGCCCGTACGCCCAGATCTCGGGCCGGGCGCCGGCCTGGCCGACGAAGGGGTTCTCGGCCGGCACGGCGTAGGGGTCGGCGCCGCTCGGCCGGGGGTCGATGCGCAGCAGCTTCCCGAGGAGCACGCCGGTGTCCTGCGCGTTCTCGTCCGGGTCGCCGGACCCGCCGCCGTCGCCCAGCCCGTACCAGAGGAAGCCGTCCGGCCCGAAGTGGAGGTCGCCGCCCTTGTGGTTCGGGTACGGCTGCTCGACGGCCAGCACCTCCCGGCGCGAGCCCTCGTCGACCTCGTCGCCCGAGATGGCGTACTCGTCGATGCGGCTGTCGAGGTCGGGGGTCGTGTAGCTGACGTACAGGTGCGCGTCGTCCGGTGAGAAGGCGAACCCGAGGAACCCGCCCTCGCCGCCGGCGCCGACCCGGTCCGAGAAGTCGAGGACGGGCGCGGGCGCCACCTCGAAGCCGTCGCCGGCGGGGTCGAGGCGCCGGAGCCGCCCTGTCCGCTCGGCGACGTAGAGCGAGTCGGTCCCCTGGCGGGACCGCAGGGCGGTCGGCCGGTCGAGGCTGGCGACGGGAGTGAGCACCACCCGGGCGGCGTCGAGGTCGGGCCCGGTGGGCGCGGGGCCGGTCGACGAGGACGAGCCCGGCGGCGCCGACGACGCCGGCGAAGAGGACGAGGGCGAGGACGACGAGGACGGCGACTCCGGGACGGTGGCCGACGGCGCCGGCGTGTCGCCGTCCGAGGACCGCTCGCCCCCCGGCCCGGCGTCGGACCCGCAGGCGGACGCCACGACGAGCAGCCCGGCCAGCACGGCCGCCAGCGCCCTCACCGCAGCACCCGGATGAGCCCCTCCTGCACGACCGACACCGCCAGCGCGCCCGCGCTCGTGTAGATCAGCCCCCTCGCCAGCCCCCGCGCCCCGGACGCCGACGGCGTGTCCTGCACGTACAGCAGCCACTCGTCGGCCCGGAACGGCCGGTGGAACCACATGGCGTGGTCGAGGCTGGCCATCATGATCTTCCCGTCCTGCCACACCACCCCGTGGGGCAGGAGCGACGTGTCGAGCAGGGTCATGTCCGAGGCGTAGGTGACCACGCAGGCGTGGAGCACGGGGTCGTCGGGCAGGCGGCCGTCGGCCCGCAGCCACACCCGCTGGTGGGGCGGGAGCGGGTGGTCGCGATCGGCCGGCGCCCAGTCCACCCAGCGCACGTCGATCGGCCGCGGCCGGTCGTACCACTCGCCCATCCGCTCCTTCCAGGGCTCCATCCTGGTCCGGAAGTCGGGGAGCGACTCGGGGTCGGGGGTGCCCTCGGGCGGGGCGGCGGCGTGGTCGAAGCCGCCCTCGTGGACGTGGAACGAGGCGGCCAGGTTGAAGATGGCCTTGCCGTGCTGGATGGCGACCACCCGCCGGGTGGTGAACGACCGGCCGTCGCGGATGCGGTCGACCTCGTAGAGGATCGGCACGCTCGGGTCGCCGGGCCGGAGGAAGTAGGCGTGGAGGGAGTGGACGTGGCGGTCGGGCTCGACGGTGCGGGCCGCGGCGACCAGCGCCTGGCCCGCCACCTGCCCGCCGAACACCCGCTGGCGGTGGTCGTCGGGCGACAGGCCCCTGAACAGGTTCACCTCGATGGGCTCGAGGTCGAGGATCTTCACGAGCGCGTCGAGGGCGTCCTGCACCCGGTCATCCTCGCGTAGGCCCCGGGGTAGGTTGCGCCGCCATGCGCCACCCCCCCTTCCCCGACGGGTTCGTCTGGGGCACGGCCACGGCGGCCCACCAGGTCGAGGGCGGCAACTGGAACAACGACTGGTGGGCGTGGGAGCACGACCCCGCCTCGCCCTGCGTCGAGCCGAGCGCCGACGCCTGCGACGCCTGGCACCGCTACCCGGACGACCTCCGCCTCCTCGGCGGGCTCGGCTTCGGCTCGTACCGGTTCTCGGTCGAGTGGAGCCGCATCGAGCCCGAGGACGGCGAGTGGTCGAGGGTCGCCCTGGACCACTACCGGCGCCTGTGCGCGACCTGCCTCGAGCACGGGCTCGACCCGGTCGTCACCTTCCACCACTTCACCACCCCCCGCTGGCTGGCGGCCCGGGGCGGCTGGTCCGACCCGGCGACGGCCGATCGCTTCGCCCGCTTCTGCGAGACCGCCACCCGGGCCTTCGGCGACCTCATGACCAGGGCCTGCACCCTGAACGAGCCGAACATCGTGGCCACGATGGGCTACCTCGCCGGCGTGTTCCCGCCGGGCGCGAAGGACCCCGACCTGCGGCGGCGGGCCAACGACACGTTCGTCGACGCCCACGGCAAGGCCGTCGAGGCGATCAAGGGCGTGGTCGACGTGCCCGTCGGCCTCACCCTGGCCATGGCCGACCACCAGGCCGTCGGCGGGCCGGAGGCCGAGCAGCGCCGGGCCCGCATCCTCAGGAACTTCGAGGACGTCTACCTGGAGGCGGTGCGGGGCGACGACTTCCTCGGCGTGCAGACCTACAGCCGGGTGCGCATCGGCCCCGAGGGCGAGCTCGGCCCCGAGGACGGGGTCGAGACCACGATCATGGGCTACGAGTTCTGGCCCGAGGCGCTGGAGGCGACCCTGCGCCGGGCCTGGGACGAGACGGCCCACGTGCCCCTGCTCGTCACCGAGAACGGCATCGCCACCGACGACGACACCCGCCGGGTCGAGTACGTGGCCAGGGCGCTGGCCGGCGTGCTGCGCTGCCTGGACGACGGCGTGGACGTCCGCGGCTACACGTACTGGAGCGCGCTCGACAACTTCGAGTGGGCCCTCGGGTACGGGCCGACGTTCGGGCTGATCGCCGTCGACCGGGCCACCCAGGAGCGGGTCGTGCGGCCGAGCGCCCGCTGGCTCGGCGAATGCGCCCGCGCCAACGCGCTGGTCGAACCCGCGTCGTTGCCCTCAACCGCCGGCCGGTAGCCTCCGACGGATGACCATGAGCCCCGCCGGCCTCGTCCAGCGCGTCCGGGCCGACTCCGGCCGCCGGGCCATGCGGTACTCGGCCGTCTCCGTGATCGCCGTCGCCGTCACCCAGATCGCCATCCTCGTGTTCCACGGCGTGCTCGACTGGTCGGCGACCGCCGCCAACTTCGGCGCCGTGTCCGTGGCGTCGGTCCCCGCCTACCTGCTCAACCGGGCCTGGGTGTGGGGCAAGCGGGGGGACCACCACCTCACCCGCGAGGTGCTGCCGTTCTGGGGGATGGCGCTGCTCGGGCTGCTGTTCTCCACCCTGCTGGTCGCCCTCGTCGACGACTGGTCGGACTCGTCGCTCGCCGTCATGGGCGCCAACATCGTGGCCTTCGGCCTCCTCTGGGTCGCCAAGTTCATGGTCCTCGACGAGGTCCTGTTCGCCCCTCGCCCCACGCGCTGAGGTGGACCCCGCGCTGCGGGCCGCGGCCGAGGCCGCCAAGGGGTTCATGCCGCCCGACGAGGGCCTGGCCCTGCACGAGGCCGGCCTGGAGGCGGCGGCGCTCGGCCCGCTGCTCGAGGTCGGCACCTACTGCGGCAAGTCGGCGATCTACCTCGGCGCCGCCGCCAGGGAGCGGGGGACGCTCCTGTTCACCGTCGACCACCACCGGGGCTCGGAGGAGAACCAGCCGGGCTGGGAGTGGCACGACCCGACCCTCGTGGACCCCGACCTCGGCGTGATGGACACCCTCCCCGTGTTCCGGCGGACGATCCGCGACGCCGGGCTGGAGGGGACGGTGGTGGCCGTGGTCGGCGACTCGCCGACCGTCGCCCGCCACTGGGCGACCCCGGTGGCGCTCGTGTTCGTCGACGGCGGGCACGGCGCCGGACCGGCCCACGCCGACTACGAGGGCTGGGCCCCGAAGGTGCGGCCGGGCGGGCTGCTCGCCATCCACGACGTGTTCCCCGACCCGGCCGACGGCGGCCGCCCGCCCTACGAGGTGTACCTCAGGGCGCTGCGGTCGGGCGCCTTCGAGGAGGTCCGGGCCGTGGGCTCGCTGCGGGTGCTGCGCCGCGTCGGCGACGGCTGCTGACTAGGGCAGGGCGAAGGCGGCGACCGCGGTCCGCCCGTCGGCCCACGTCACCCTGACGACGACGGTGTCGCCCGGCGCGGCGGCGGGCACGGCGAGGGGGACCGGGATGCCGGCCCCGGGCACGGCCACCTCCGGCCCGGCGGCACCGACCGAGGCCACCGCCGTGCCGGGGAGCGCGCCGGCCACGAGCAGGCCGCCGCCGCGGGCCCGGGTGACCCGGACGTCGTCGGCCACGACGGCGACGGCCTCGAAGCGGTCGCCGGCCGGCCGGAGGACGACGGCCCCGCCGCCGTCGGCGGTCCGCCAGCCCACCCGCAGGTCGGTCCCGTCGCCGGTGAGGGAGGGCGACGTGACGCCGGCGGACCGGAGGGCGGCGGCGGCCGCGTCGACGGGGTCGTCGGCCGTCGTGCCGGCGAGCGGGGCGCCGTCCGGGACGGCCCCGGCCATCCACGGCGACGAGGGCGGGGCCAGCGCCATCTCGGCGACGGACAGGAAGGCTCCGCCGACCTGGCGGACCCGCACGACGTAGGCGGCCGGGTCGAGCCCGGTGACGTGCACCTCGTCGCCGGCCTCGAACACCTCGCCGAGCGACGGGTCGGGCTCGGCGCCCTGGGGCAGGGTCATGCCCCCGAGCGGCACCGGCCGGCCGTCGACCAGCACGGTGACGGCCAGGCTGTCCGGCGGGACGTCCGGGTCGGTGGCGACCAGGCGGAGGGTGAGGTCCACCGTCCCGCCGGCCCGCTGGACGAGCGAAGGCTCGACGGCGACCTCGTCGTCGACGGCGCCGACGACCGTCCACACCGGTCCGGGGGCGGCGTCGATGCGGCGCAGCCACACCCGGCCCGACGTCATCGCCACCGGGTCGGCGTTGCCGGGGCCGTCCGGGTCCTCGAGGAGCGCCCACCGGTACGACGCCGTGCCGGCGGCCTCGTCCACCGTCGCGTCGCTGATGGCGAGGGGCTCGGGCACGTCCACGCGGTCGGCCAGGTAGGCCTCGACGGTGCCGGCCGGCGTGGCCGGCACCGGCCCGCCGGGCGGGCCGCCGAACCAGCCGGCGACGGTGCCGTCGCCGCCCACCGGCCACACGGGCGGGTCCACGGCGGGGTCGAACGGCGGCGGCACGGCGGCCGGCGGTGCCGCAGGGGTCACGGTGGCGACGGTGGCGTCCCGGTCGACGGCCACGGCCGCGACGGCGGCGACCGTCCCGGCCACGACGAGCACGGCCGCCGCGGCCAGCGCCGGCAGCCGGTGGCTCCGGGCGGCGACGGGCGCGAGCTCGACGACGGTGGGGCGCCCGGCCAGCTCCCGCCACGGCGGGCGATGGGGCGCCGGGTCGGCCGCCCGCCGGGCCAGCATGGTGCGGACGTCGTGCTCGAGGTCGGTCATCGCTCGATCTCCCGGCGCAGGGCGGCGAGGCCGCGGTGGACGGCGGTGCGGACGGTCGGGACGCGGCAGCCGAGCACGGCGGCGATCTCGCGATCGGGCAGCCCGTCGTAGTAGCGGAGGACGATGGCGGCCCGCTGCCGGTCGTTGAGGACGGCGAGCGCGTCCCACAGCTCGTCGGCCTCCAGGCTGGCGTCCTCCGGCGGGGTGGGCGGGCGGCGCCGCTCGAGCTCCACCCGCCGGCCCCACGACCGGGACCGGTTCACGACCGCGCCCCGCACGTAGGCCAGCGGCTCCCGCACCCGGGACCACCCGGCGTGGGTGGCGACGAAGGCGTCCTGCACCAGCTCCTCGGCCACGGCCGCCGACCCGGTCAGCAGGTAGGCCAGGCGGACCAGCTCGTCGTAGCGGTCCTCGTAGAGGCGGACGAGCTCGGGCGGCCAGGCCGCCACCTCCCGGCCGTCCTCGATCGGCACGACGGTCATCGGCCCTGCTCGATCGGCGCGTCCGTCATCGGAGAGGAGACGCCCGAGCGCCGGGAAACGTTCCCGTCAGGGGTCGGGCAGGGCCTCGCGCTCGTCGAGGTCGAGCACCGGCGGGAGGCCGGCGGCCTCGTGGTCGGCGAACAGGCGGCTGGCCGGTCCCGTCCCCCAGAGGGCGTCGGCGGCCAGCACGACGGCGGCGGCCGTGTACGTCGAGCGCTCGCCGCCCGGGAAGTGGACCCGCTCGGGGTGGACGATCCCCGTCCAGTACGAGCCGTCGTCGTGGCGCAGGTCCTGGGCCCAGGCGAACAGCTCGACGGCCCGCTCCCGCTCGCCGACGGCGACGTGGGCCATGGCGCACTCGCACGTCTCGGCGGCCGTCACCCACGGCCGGTCGGACACGCAGCGCACGCCGACCCCGTCCATGAGGAACCGGTCCCGCCCGGCGGCCAGCCGCTCCCGGCCGGCGTCGCCGCCGACCACGCCGGCCAGCACCGGGTAGTACCAGTCCATCGCCCACCGGTGCTTCGGCGCGAACGCCTCCGGCCGGTTGGCCACGACCCACACCAGGCGGGCGGCCGACAGCTCCCAGTCCGGCCGCTCGTGCCCGAGGCGCTCGGCGGCGGCGATGGCGCAGCGCAGGCTGTGGCTGATGCTCGACGAGCCGGTGAGCAGCGCGAACGACCACGGCGTGCCGTCGGCGTGGCGGGCCCACACGATCTCGCCGCGCGGGGTCTGGAGGTCGAGGACGAAGTCCATGGCCCGCTCGACCACCGGCCACATGGCCTCGAGGAAGCCGGTGTCGCCGGTGGCGAGGAAGTGGTGCCACGCGCCGGCGGCCACGTAGGCGCAGACGTTGGCGTCGAGCTTGGCCTCCTCGACCCGGTCGCCGACGTAGTACTGGTGCCAGGCGCCGTCCGGGCGCTGGGTGGCGACCAGCCAGTCGAAGGCCCGGCCGGCCTCGGCCAGCCGCCCGCCGACGGTGAGGGCCATGGCCGCCTCGACGTGGTTCCACGGGTCGGCGTGCCCGCCAGGGAACCACGGCACCATGCCCGACGGCTCCTGCCAGGCGGCGATCGAGTCGACGGTGGCGGCCAGCTGGCCGGCGGTCAGCACGGCTTGGTGGCGTACACGACGATGCTCTTGCCGAGCACGGGGTTCAGGAGCCGCTCCGGCACCCTCGTCAGGAGCGGGCGGCGGCCGAGGTCCCAGACGAGGAGGCGGTGGTAGGCCCGCACCAGCGGGTGGTCGTCGTCCTGGGGGCCGACGGCGCAGCGCAGCCACCAGTACGGGGTGTGGAGGGCGTGGGCGTGGTGGGCCCAGCCCGGGCGCAGGCCGGCGCCCCGCAGCAGGGCCCGCAGCCGCGGCTCGGTGTAGACGCGCACGTGGCCGCCGGGGACGGCGGGGGCGTGGTAGTCGTCGGACAGCGCCCAGCACACCCGCTCGGCCAGCCAGGCCGGCACGGTGACGGCGATCGTCCCGCCCGGCCGCAGCACCCTGGCCAGCTCGGCGGCCGCGGACGCGTCGTCGGGGAGGTGCTCGAGCACCTCGGCGGCGATCACCCGGTCGAAGGCGGCGTCGGGGAACGGCAGGCGGAGGGCGTCGCCCTGGACGGCGGCCGCCGCCGCGCCCTCGGGCACCTCGCCGGCGTGGGCCATGGCCGCGCACAGCGCGGCGACGTCCTTCACCTCGGCCCCGTCGGCGTCGAGGGCGACGACCGTGGCGCCCCGCCGGAACGCCTCGTAGGCGTGCCGGCCGCCGCCGCAGCCGAGGTCGAGGAGCCGGTCGCCGGGGCGGACGCCCAGGCGCCGGTAGTCGACGGTCAGCACCGCCCGGCGTCCTCCAGCAGGGCGCGGTACTGCTCGACGGTGGCCTCGGCCGTGGCCCGCCAGCTCCACCGCTCGGCCACCCGCTCCCGGCCGGCGGCGCCGACCCCGGCCCGGAGGTCGGGGTCGGCCAGGGCGGCGAGGATCGTGGTGGCGATGGCGCCGGCGTCGCCCGGCGGGACGAGGAAGGCCGTCTCCCGGTCGCGGCCGGCCACCTCGGGCAGCGCCCCGCCGGTGGTGGCCACGAGGGGCACGGCGCAGGCCATGGCCTCGACGGCGGGCAGCGAGAACCCCTCGTAGAGCGACGGCACGACGGCCAGCTCGGCCTCGGCGTACAGCTCGACGATCCGCTCCTCGGGCACCCCGCTCACGAACTCCACCACGCCGCCCAGGCCGAGCCGCTCGATCGTCGCCATCGTCTCGGTCGCCTCCCGGGGCTTCCCGATGACGACGAGGTGGGCGTCCTCCCGCTCGGTGCGGACCTTGGCGAGCGCCTCGAGCAGGAAGCGCAAGCCCTTCATGGCGACGTCGGCGCTGGCCGTGGTCATGAGCCGGCCCGGCACGCGGGCGACGTGGTCGAGCGGGCGGAACGACGTGGTGTCGACGCCGACGGGCACGACGTGGAGGCGCTCGGGCGGCACCCGGTGGTCGCGGCTGATGTCGTCCAGGGAGGACTCGGAGACGGTGACCACCCGGGGCAGCCGGCGGGCCACCCGCGTCTGCATGGTGGTGAACGAGTACCACCGGTGCAGGGTGAGCTTGCGGTAGCGGGTGCGGGCGGCGGCCATCTCGAGGCGGCGGTCGACGGTGATCGGGTGGTGGATCGTTGCCAGCACCGGCAGGCCCATGGCCTGGATGGCGAGCAGGCCGTACCCGAGGCTCTGGTTGTCGTGCACCAAATCGAAGTCGTGGCGCCGCCCCCGCAGGTGCTGCCAGGCCCGCACGCTGAAGGCCAGCGGCTCGGGGAACTGGCCGACGGAGAAGGCGGTGACCTCGAACAGGTCGGCGGCGTCCTTCAGCTCCCAGACGCCCGGCATCCGCATCGGGAAGTGGTCGTTGTAGATGTCGAGGCTGCGCAGCTTGACGAGCGGCACCCGCGGGTCGAGCTCGGGCCACGGCTGACCGCCCAGCACCTCGACGTGGTGGCCGAGGTCGGCCAGCGCCGCGCTGAGGTGGCGGACGTACACGCCCTGGCCGCCGCAGTGGGGCTTGCCCCGGTAGGCCAGCAGGGCGACGCGAAGGGGCTGGTCCGGGCCGGGCATGGCCGCCAAGCCTCCCCGGAACCGGACCACCCGGTCAAGTAGCGGCTCCTAGGCTGCCGCCCGCGACGGAAGGGGGCAGCATGGTGGGGAGCGGGCGGTTCGGAGGGTGGGACCCGGTGCCCCAGATCGCGCCGAGCGGCGGGTTCGAGACGGCGCCGTCGGACGCCGAGCGGGCGAGGGTGCTGGCGTCGTTCGGGCCGGTGGCCGGCGTGGCGCCGTCGACGGCGAAGCCCGCTCGCGACGCCGGTCCCGCCTATCGGGTCACGCTCGAGGGCGACGAGTCGACCGTGGCGACGGCCGTCGCCGTCCTCCGGGCGGTCGCGGGCGTGACGGTGGTGCGCGCCGAGCGGAGGACCGAGGTCCTCGGCGTGACCCGGTGGGAGGAGTGGTCGCCGTGAGCGGTCACCCGCCGGTGTGGGCGAGGACGCGCCCGCTCGCCTACTCGACGAGCCTCGTCTCGTTCGCCACGGTCGCCGCGCCGCTGCTGGCCGGCTTCGCCCTCGCCGCCCTGCTCGAGCTGCGGGGCGCGGAGGGCCGGGCCGCCGGGGTGGCCGTCGCCCTGTTCACCCTGGCCGTCGTGCTCCTGCTCGGCGCCATCCAGGCCGGGCTGTGGGCGGCCGCCCACCACACGAGCCCGGGCGAGCGGGTGGCCTGGTACCCCGAGGCCCCGTTCGACGACTACTGGCTCGGCCGCATGCGGGAGCAGCAGTGGCAGGAGGTGGCGACCGGCTTCCGCTTCACCCGCATCGCCCAGCTGGCCTACAACCTCGGCATCTCGGCGTTCCTGTTCGCGGTCGTCGCCGCGCTGGTCCCCCCGCCGGGCCGGTGGGCGTGGCCCCGCACGGTGGCCGTCGCCCTGGCCGCCGCGGCCGCCGCCCTGGAGACCGTCGGCCTGGCCGGGACGGCGCTGCGCCGGGCGCCGAAGCCGGGCGACCCGCCGCCCGTCCCCGCCGACCGGCTGCGGGCGACGGTCTACGGCCGGCCCTGACCGCCGGTGCGGGCGGTCGTGCAGCGGGTGAGCGAGGCCCGCGTGTCGGTGGGCGACGAGGTGGTCGGCGAGATCGGCGCCGGGCTGTGC
>DASWMK010000097.1 GCA_036399815.1 Acidimicrobiales bacterium | reverse complement strand
ACCGGCCCGCCCACGACGGCGGCGCCGCCGTCGTCCCCGTCGACCACCCCGACCACCCGGACCACGGAGGCGCCGGCGGCCGGCGGGCCCGGCGACGCCGGCGACGTGGCCGAGTGCCTGGCCGGCGACCTCCTCCACGATCCCGACATCCTCCTCGGCGACGGCGACATCACCGGCGCGGCGCCCGAGCAGGTGGCCCGGATCGCCGACGCCGTCGAGGAGGAGCGGGAGCTCACCTTCCGCGAGGAGGTCGAGCCCGAGTTCGTCACCGGCGAGGAGATCGCCCGGCGGGTGCGGGACCTGAGCGCCGGCTCCTACCCGCCGGCCGAGGCCGACGTGGACGACCGGCTGCTGACCGCGCTCGGCGCCATCCCGCCCGACCTCGACCTGCGGGAGGCGGTGCTCGACCTGACGGCCGGCCAGGTGGCCGGGTACTACGAGCCGTCGTCGGGCGACCTGGTCGTGCTGGCCGAGGACCCCGGCCGGCCGCTCGGCCCGGCCGAGCAGGTGACCCTGGCCCACGAGCTGGACCACGCGCTCACCGACCAGCGCCTCGACCACCCCGACGTCGACGAGGACCCTGCGGCCGACGACGCCGCCATCGCCGCGTCCGCGCTCGTGGAGGGCGACGCCACCGTGCTGATGCAGCGGTTCGCGCTGGCCCACGTCGGCATCGCCGGCCTGACCGACGCGGCCGGCGAGGGCGGCGACCAGGACGCGCTGGCCGACGTGCCGGCGTTCCTCCGGTCCAACCTGACGTTCCCGTACCTCGACGGCATGGCGTTCGTGTGCAGCCTGCTGGCCGCCGGCGGGTGGGAGGCGGTCGACGCCGCCTACGACGACCCGCCGACGACGACGGCCGAGGTCCTGTTCCCCGAGCGCTACGGGGAGGCGGCGCGGGAGGCGCCGGCCGTCGCCTCGCCGGGCGAGGGATGGGAGGAGGTGGCGAGGGAGCCGTTCGGCGCCGCCCCGCTGCGGTGGCTGCTCGAGGCGCCCGGGGGCGACGCGTCGGCCCCGCTCGCCGACGCCGGCGAGCGCACGGCGGCGTGGGGCGGCGACGAGGTGGCGGTGTTCACCCGGGGCGAGGCGACGGCGGTCGGGCTGTCGCTCGTCGCCCACGAGGGCGCCGACCCCGGCGAGCTGTGCACGACGATGGCCGACTGGTACCGGGCGTCGTTCCCCGACGCGGCCGGCGCCCCGACCGAGGGCGACGAGGCCATGGCCGTCGAGGGCGACCGCCAGTCGGCCGTGGTCGCCTGCTCGGGCGACGCCGTCGCCCTCGGCATCGCCCCCGACCTGGCGACGGCCAGGGCCCTCCTCCCGGCCTAGAACGCCGCCCACCCGAGATCTCGGGCGGGGCGACGCTCCTCGCCTGGAACCGCCGCCCGTCGACCGCGGGACCGCCGGGGCGCTGCTAGCACATCCGGGTGCCGACCTACTTTCACGGGACCTCCGAGAGGTCGGCGTTCGCGCTCCTCAGCGGCGCTCCCCTCGACGCCACGGTCGCACGGGAGCTGTCCACGACGGGCGCAACCGGGGCCTTCTATCTGGCGACGGACATCGACGACGCGCTCTACCTGGCATCGCTCAAGGGCGAGCGGTACGCCGTCCTCTCGGTGGACATCGACGCCGGCGCCCAGCGGGATCTCGCCGCCGCAGGCTGTCGCCTCCAACCGATCCCCCAGGCGGGGAAGTTGGTACCCTTCGAAGGCGACGAGTTCGTCATCTCGCCATCGGCCTACGGGATCTTCGATGCCCTTCGGGCCGAGGGAAGGATCGTGTTCGGTGCCGCAGAAGTCGACTGAACCGCTCGTCGTCTACGACGCCCGATCCACTGCCCACCTGCTGGTGAAGCAGATCCTCGGTCGCCCATCGTTCGACGCTGGCGTGGCTGCCCAGTCGATCGTGCGGGAGATCGCCACGCTCGGCGCGGTCGGTGAGATCGACCGCGACGGAACGTTGTGGTCGGTGTCCTCCGAACTGGACTGGCTGCCGTCCGACGACCCCATGAGCGTGTTTCGTCGGGCCCGCCCCCTGCGTGCCGACCTCCCCTACTCGTGTCACGTCGAAGTCCTGCTCCCGGCCTTCTGCCGGTTCGTCGCCACCGGCGTCGGCTCGAGGGTCGACGTGGTCAGGAACGACGACGGGCGCCGGCCGCCGCATCCGGCCGCGGCCGCGCGCCGCTACGTCTGGTTCGCCGTCTGACGGCCGGACGATCTCGCCCGCCCCACTGAGGCCGGTCGGCCAGCAGGCGGCGGCCCCGGCCCTCCTCCCGGCCTAGAACGGGCGCCCGCGTCGGCGGCCGCCCCGGCCCCGGCGGCGGCCGCCGCGGGCGCCGGGCCACGGGCCCGGGTACGGGGCCGGCGACGGCGCCGACCGGCTGCGCACGAGGGCGAGCAGCACGGCGCCGCCGACGACGACGAGCAGGACCAGCCCGGCGGGCACGGCCCAGGTCGGCAGCGTGCGGTCGTCCCCCGGGTGCTCGTCGATCAGGAGCAGCCGGGTGGTGTCGGCCACGTCGACGGTGACCGTGATCGAGTCGTCGCCCCTGACCAGGTCGGTGACCGGCTCGTCCTCGCCGGTCATCGGGTCGTACCACCGCACCTCGGCCTCCTCGGGCTCGAGGTCGGCGAGCCGCAGCCGGTACGGCTCGGGCTCGATCGGCGTGGTCAGGTCGTAGGTCAGCACGTAGGCGGCGACGGCGAACCGGGAGCGGGTCACCTGGAACGGCAGCACGGCCAGCAGGTCCCGCTCCCAGAGCGTGGCCTCCCCCGGGCCGCCGAACACCCGGCGCTGCTCGCCGAGCGCCGTCACCTGCACGCCGAGCTGGCGCACGTCGTCGAGGTCCTCGGCCCCCTCGAAGGCCGAGGTGAAGTTGGCGAGCGCCGCCACCGGCTCGCCGATCAGCGCCTCGTCCGGCGCCCGCCGGTCGGCCGGGGACACGTCGGGGTCGAGCACCCCCCGGCCCAGGGGGTCGGCGTCCCACGCCCGGCTCACGTACAGCTCGGCCAGGCCCTTGTTCAACCAGAACGGGAGGTAGCGCACGAGGCAGCGGGCCTTGTGGTGCATGGCGACGGCCGGGTCGGTGATCCCCGCCTCCCTCGGCGTGCAGCCGTGCTCGGTGGCGACCTGGCGGAAGTCCTCCGTGCCGTCCGGCCGCTCGTCGCGCCGGTCGGGGGCCAGCCGGCGCCGGACGAGCGGCTGGGTCGACACGGCGAGCGCCGTGCGGCCCTCGGGCACGGCGATGCGCAGGTGGTCGGGCACGTCGTCGTAGGCGGCCACCTGCTCGGGCCCAGGGAAGTCCTCGGGCACGTCCAGCAGGCCGGTGCCGTAGGGGTGGTAGCTGATCGAGTCGGTGCCGGGCGGCAGGTCCTCGATGCGGGTGGCGTAGAAGTTCGAGTTCGAGAAGCCCCACACGACCCGCACGCCCGGGTACTCCTCGTGGACCATGTCGACCGTGCGCCTGGCCAGCTCCCACACCCGCCCGCCGGGCCGGAACTTGGCCTCCCCCTCGGGCTCGGCCGCGGGGTCGTAGTTCGCGACGTCGAGGAAGTCCGAGGCGAACGCCGTCTCGTTCCACAGCTCGACGCCGACCTCGTCGACGTCGTGGCGGTCGACCTCGTCGAGCACGGCCCGCACGTAGTCGAGCCAGCCGCCCGCCGTCCGGTCGAACTCGGCGCTGCCGGCCGGGTGGAGCGGCGCGTACGCCAGCGTGTCGACGGTGACCGTGTCGCCGGCGGCCACGCCCGTCGGCAACGGCCGCCCGAGGGTGACCGTCCCGGTGCCCTCGTCCACGTCGGTGAACAGCACGCCGGCCATCTCCTCGGTCATCCCCGAGATCCCCGACCGCCCGGCGACCAGGCCGTCGACCGACTCGAGCCGCAGCCGGTCGTCCCCGGCGCCGGCGTCGGCCGCCACCTCGACCTCCGTGGTCGTGTGGGGGGTGGGCCGGGCGCTGTTGGCGTTCAGCAGGAGGAGCGGGGCGATGTCGTGCTCGGCGGCGGCGTCGAGGACGGCCCCGAGGCGCGCCCCGCCGGCGTCGGACAGGCTGCCGTCGACGTCGACGTCGCTCCACGGCACCTCGATCCTGAGGCGGCGGACGCCGGCGTCGGCCAGCAGCCCGATCGTCCTGGCGTGGTCGGTCCCGGCCGGCACCCGGTACTGCATGCCGATGCCGTCGAGCATCGACGCCGCCTCGACGGTGTCCATCCACCCCCGCCAGGGCTGGAGGCGGAACGACGGCCGCTCGGCCAGCTGGTCGGGGTCGACGTACGGCGCGACGGGGACGCCGCCGTCCTCCTGCGCCCCGGCCGGGGCCAGGGGCAGGAGCGCGGCGAGGGCGGCGACGGCGGCGAGGCCGCGCGCCGCCCGCGACCGGCGGGTCAGCCCGACAGCCCCTCCAGCGCCGTGTCGAGCAGGGCCTGCTGCTCGGCCACGTGCACGGCGTGGCTGCCCGACGCCGGGCTCCCCGACTCGGGCCGGCTGATGCGGCGCACGCCGTAGCGGTCGCCCAGGGCCTCGTAGAGGCGGCCCTTCACGAAGTTCCAGCCGCCCATGTTCTCGGGCTCCTCCTGGAGCCACACGACCTCGTCGACCTCCGTGTACCGGGCGACGGCCCGCTCGACGGCGTCGAAGGGCCACGGGTACAGCTGCTCGACGCGGACGACGGCGAGCGGGGCGTCGTGCTTGTCCCGCATGGCGATCAGGTCGTGGGACACCTTGCCGCTGCACAGCACGACCCGCCGCACCGACGCCGGGTCGGCGCCGCCGTCGGCGTAGCGGGGGTCGTCGAGGACCTCCTCGAACGACCCCTTGGTGAGCGCCTCGATCGGCGACCGGGCGGTGCGGGCCCGCAGCAGCGACTTCGGCGTGAACACCACGAGCGGCTTGCGCACGTCGCGGCGCACCTGGCGGCGCAGGAGGTGGAAGTACTGGGCCGACGTCGACGCGTTCGCCACTTGGATGTTGTCCTCGGCGCACAGGGTGAGGAACCGCTCGATGCGGGCCGACGAGTGCTCGGGCCCCTGGCCCTCGTAGCCGTGGGGCAGGAGCAGGACGAGGCCGCTCGTCTGGCTCCACTTGTCCTCCGCGGCGACGAGGTACTGGTCGAGGATCACCTGGGCGCCGTTCACGAAGTCGCCGAACTGCGCCTCCCAGCACACCAGCGCGTCCTTGTGGACCACCGAGTAGCCGTACTCGAAGCCGAGGGCGGCGTACTCCGACAGCAGCGAGTCGTAGATCCAGAACTTGGCCTGGTCGGCGTCGAGGTGGGCGAGCGGCGCCCACTCCGCGCCGGTGCGGTAGTCGACCAGCACGGCGTGGCGCTGGGAGAACGTGCCCCGGCGGGAGTCCTGGCCGGCGAGGCGGATGTCGGTGCCCTCGAGCAGCAGCGAGCCGAAGGCCATGGCCTCGGCCAGCGCCCAGTCCACCTCGCCGCCCTGCACCATCTGGTCGCGGGCCTCGAACTGCTTCGCCAGCTTGGGGTGGACGGTGAAGCCCTCGGGCGGGGTCGACATCACCGAGTAGACGCGGTCGATCACCGGCCGGGCCACGCCGGTCGGCACGTGGGGCAGCACGCCGATGGGCGGGGGCACGGGCTTGGCCCTCGTGTCCTTCGGCGGGGCGTTGGTGCGGGTCTCGTCGAGGGCGACCTGGAGGCGGGCGCTGAAGTCGTCGAGGGCCTGCTCGGCCTCGTCGAGGGTGATGTCGCCCCGCTTGACGAGGGTCTCGGTGTAGAGCTTGCGGACCGACCGGCGCTGGTCGATGCGCTGGTACATCTGCGGCTGGGTGTAGCTCGGGTCGTCGCCCTCGTTGTGGCCGTGGCGCCGGTAGCAGATCATGTCGATCACCACGTCCTTGTGGAACCGGCGGCGGTAGGCGTAGGCCAGCCGGGCGACCCGCACGCAGGCCTCCGGGTCGTCGCCGTTCACGTGGAAGATCGGCGCCTGGACCATCTTCGCCACGTCGGTGGCGTACTCCGACGAGCGGGCCGAGCCGGGCGGCGTGGTGAACCCGAGCTGGTTGTTGATGACGAGGTGGATGGTGCCGCCGACGCGGTAGCCCTTGATGTCCGAGCAGTTGAGCGTCTCGGCCACCACGCCCTGGCCGGCGAAGGCGGCGTCGCCGTGGACGAGGATGGCGAGCACCGGGAAGGCCTCGGGCTGGTTGATCAGGTCCTGCTTGGCCCGCACCATGCCCTCGACGACGGGGTCGACGGCCTCGAGGTGCGACGGGTTGGCGGCCAGCTCGACGGGCAGCTCCCGGCCCGTCCGGCTGACGAACTTCCCGCCGGCGCCGAGGTGGTACTTCACGTCGCCCGACCCCTGGATGGTGCCGGGGTCGATGTTCCCCTCGAACTCGCTGAAGATCTGCCGGTACGACTTCCCGACGATGTTGGCGAGCACGTTCAGCCGGCCGCGGTGGGCCATGCCGATGACGGCCGAGTCGAGGGCGTCGTCGGCGGCCGCCTCGAGGATGGCGTCGAGCACCGGGATGGCGCTCTCCGCTCCCTCGATCCCGAACCGCTTCTGGCCGAGGTACTTGGTGCCGAGGAAGCGCTCGAAGGCCTCCGCCGCGTTGAGCCGGCCGAGGATGTGGCGCTGCTCGTCGGCGGTGAGCTCGACCTTCACCCCCTCGACCTGCTCCTGGATCCAGCGCTTCTCCTCGGGCTCCTGGATGTGCATGTACTCGATGCCGACCGTGCGGCAGTAGGCGTCGCGCAGCACGTGCAGCAGGTCGCCGAGGGGCATGCGCTCCCGGCCGGCGACGCCGCCGGTGAGGAACTCCCGGTCCAGGTCCCAGATGGTGAGCCCGTAGGTGGCGGGGTCGAGCTCGCTGTGCATGTGCGGCTCCTTCCACGCCAACGGGTCGAGGTCGGCGATGAGGTGGCCGCGGACGCGGTGCATGTTGACGACGCTCAGCACCGCCATCTGCTTCTCGAGCATGGCCTGCTCGCGGTCGATCGGGTTGACGTCCCGCCGCCAGCGCACCGGCTCGTAGGGGACGCCGAGCGAGCGGAAGACGGCGTCGTAGAAGCCGTCCTCCCCCATGAGCAGGCGCTCGACCTTCTGGAGGAACAGCCCCGACTCGGCCCCCTGGATGATCCGGTGGTCGTAGGTCGAGGTGAGGGTGATGACCTTCGACAGGCCGAGGTCGGCCAGCACCTGGGGGTCGGCCGCCACGTACGCGGTCGGGAAGTCGAGGCGGCCGACGCCGACGATGCAGCCCTGCCCGGGCATCAGCCGGGGCACGGACTGGACGGTGCCGAGGGTGCCGGGGTTGGTGAGGGTGACGGTGGTGCCGGCGAAGTCGTCGGGGCTGAGCTTGTTGGAGCGGACCTTGCGGACGAGGTCCTCGTAGGCGGCGTGGAAGGCCCGGAAGTCGAGGGTGTCGGCGTTCTTCACGCACGGGACGAGCAGCGTGCGGCTGCCGTCGGCCTTCTCGACGTCGACGGCGAGGCCGAGCCCCACGCGGGGGTTGCGGATGACGGCCGGCTTGCCGTCCACCTGGGTGTACGTCGAGTTCATCACCGGCATGCCGTCGGCGATGGCCCGGACGACGGCGTAGCCGACGAGGTGGGTGAAGCTGACCTTGCCCCGCCCGGTGCGGCCCAGGTAGCCGTTGATGACGCGGCGGTTGACCTCGAGCAGCTTGGCCGGGACCTCCCGGAAGCTGGTCGCCGTCGGCACGGCCAGGCTGGCCTCCATGTTGGCGACGATGCGGGCCGCCGCGCCCCGGAGGACCTCGGGCTCGGGCTTGTCGGCGGCCGCCGCTGGGGCGGGCTTCGGCTGGGCGGCGGGCGCCGGCGCCGGCTGCTTGGCGGCGCTCGGCTGGGCGGCCGTGCCCGACTGCTGGCGGGACTCGGCGCCGGTGGCGACCTGGTCGGCCGGCGGGCGGGCGGCGGTGCCCGACGGGCCGCCGGAAGCCTGCTGCCCGGCCGGCGGTGCGGCGGCGGGGGCGGCCTGCTGGCCGGCCGACGCGGCGGCGGGGGCGGCCTGCGGGCGGGTGTCGGCTGTGCCGGTGCCGGGCTGGCCGGCGGCCGGGCGGGCCGGCTGGCCGTCGCCGTCGCCCCGGCGGGCGTGGGGCGCCGGCCAGGGCCGGTCCCCGGCGGCGGCCGGAGCGGCGGGAGCGGCCGGCTCGGGCTCGTCGGCAGGCGGTTGCTCCTCGGCCGCGGCCGCCCTCGGGCGGTAGTCGGCGAAGAAGTCCCGCCAGCTCTCGCTCACCGACGACGGGTCGGCGAGGTACTGCTCGTACATCTCGTCGACCAGCCAGGCATTGGGACCGGCGACGGAGGCGGCGACGCGCGACTCAGGGGGCATCGCTGCCCGATCCTACCGCTCGCCCCCTCCCCCGAACCCGCCGGGCTCCTCGTCGTCGGTGTCGGCGGTCGTCACCTCGAGCTGGCTGGCCAGGACCTCCAGGGCGGCGCTGACGGCCCAGAGCAGGGCGGCGGACAGCGCCGCGCCGAGGGCGGCGACGTAGGAGCCGATCCTGGCCGCCTCGTCGTCCGACGCGAAGGCCCCGACGGCCATCAGCGCGGCGCCCACCAGGCTCAGGACGGCGAAGATGGCGACGCCCGTCGCCGCCCCCGTCGCCCGCCGGACGGACCGGTCCGCCCTCCGGTACACCGCGACCAGGTCGTCGAACCCCTCGTCCGCCACGTCCGCCTCCTTGTCGCCTGCGCGCCGCCGGTAGCGTCGGCTCGCTATGGCTGCGCAGTTCATCTTCACGATGCGGCGGGTGAGCCGCGTCCACCCGCCGGACCGGGAGGTCCTGCGGGACATCACCCTCGCGTTCTACCCGGGGGCGAAGATCGGGGTCATCGGCCCGAACGGGGCCGGGAAGTCGTCGCTGCTGCGGATCATGGCCGGGGTGGACGACGGCTACACCGGCGACGCCCGCCTGACCCCCGGGTTCACCGTCGGGTTCCTCGAGCAGGAGCCGTCGCTCGACCCGGCCAAGGACGTGCAGGGCAACGTCATGGAGGGCGTGGCCGCCACCGCCGCGCTGCTCGCCCGCTACGACGACGTGATGGCCGGGTGGGCCGACCCGGACGCGGACTACGAGAAGCTCGGCGCCGAGCAGGCGGACCTGGAGGCGAAGATCGAGGCGGCCGGCGCCTGGGAGCTCAACCGCACCGTCGACATCGCCATGGACGCCCTGCGCCTGCCGCCCGGCGACGCCGACGTCACCACCCTCTCGGGCGGCGAGCGGCGCCGGGTCGCCCTGTGCCGGCTCCTCCTGTCCCGGCCCGACCTGCTGCTCCTCGACGAGCCCACCAACCACCTCGACGCCGAGTCGGTGGCCTGGCTCGAGCGGTTCCTCCAGGAGTACCCGGGCACGGTCGTGGCCGTCACCCACGACCGCTACTTCCTCGACAACGTCGCCGGCTGGATCCTGGAGCTCGACCGGGGCAGGGGCCTGCCCTTCGAGGGCAACTACTCGTCCTGGCTGGAGCAGAAGCGGGAGCGGCTCGCCAGGGAGGAGAAGGCCGAGTCGGCCCGGCGGCGCACCCTGGAGCGGGAGCTGGAGTGGGTCCGGATGGCCCCGAAGGCGCGCCAGGCCAAGGGGCGGGCCCGCCTCACCGCCTACGAGCGGCTGCTGGCCGAGGCCCAGGCGGCCGACGGCGGCGCCGACCGGCTGGAGATCATGGTGCCGCCGGGCGAGCGGCTGGGCGACGTGGTCATCGAGGCCGACCACCTCACCAAGGGGTTCGGCGACCGCCTGCTGATCGAGGACCTGACGTTCTCCCTGCCGCCGGCCGGGATCGTCGGCGTGATCGGCCCGAACGGGGCCGGGAAGACCACCCTGTTCCGGATGATCACCGGCGACGAGGCGCCCGACGGCGGCACGCTCCGGGTCGGGCCGACCGTGCAGCTGGCCCACGTCGACCAGTCGAGGGAGGCGCTCGACCCGGCGAACACCGTCTACGAGGAGATCACCGGCGGGGTCGACCACCTGCGGGTCGGGGGCCGGGAGGTGCACGGCCGGGCCTGGGTGGCCGGCTTCGGGTTCCGGGGGGCCGACCAGCAGAAGCTCGTGCGGGACCTCTCGGGCGGCGAGCGCAACCGGGTGCAGCTGGCCAAGGTGCTGCGCTCGGGCGGCAACGTGCTCCTGCTCGACGAGCCGACCAACGACCTCGACGTCGACACCCTGCGGGCGCTCGAGGGCGCGCTGGAGGCGTTCCCCGGCTGCGCCGTCGTCATCAGCCACGACCGCTGGTTCCTCGACCGCATCGCCACCCACGTGCTCGCCTTCGAGGGCGAGTCGCAGGTGCGGTGGTTCGAGGGCAACTTCAGCGAGTACGAGGCCTGGCGCCGCAAGCAGCTGGGCGCCGACGCCGAGCGCCCGCACCGCATCAGGTACAAGCCCCTCGTCCGCCGATGACCCCGAAGGCCGTGCGGGCCGTCGTGCTCGTCGTGTGCGCGGCGGGGATCGCCGGGATGATCGTCACGTCGGTGCAGGGGAACGACGGGGCCGCCCTCACGTTCGGGCTCATCACGGCGTCGGCCGTCCTCGGGCTGATCCTCGTCTCCGCCGTCGCCCCGCCCGGCGCGGCGGCGGGCCCGGAGGACGAGGAGGCGGCCGCGGCGGAGCTCGAGGACCTGGTGCAGGCGCTGGTGCGGGAAGGGGCCGACGAGCGGGCCGTGCGCGACCTCGTGCGGGCCGCGCTCGGGCTCAGCCGGATCCGCCGCTCCCGGTAGCGGCGAGGACGTCGGCCGCCGCGCCCCACACCTGCCGCTGGGTGACCCCCCGGCGGCGCAGCTCGTGGCTCACGATGTCGGCGCCCCACCGCTCGGCCAGCCCGAGCAGCAGGTGCACGTCGTCGGGCTTGTCGGCCCCGAGCACGTGCCGCCACGTCCTGGCCGCGCCGAGGGCGAACGTCAGCGCGGGGTTGACGGTCCGGCCGTCGGGCTCCTCCTCCCCGCGCGGCGACCGCTCGAGGTAGTGGCGCTCGACCTCGTGGACCGACGAGCCGGCGGCCGCCAGCAACGAGCCCAGGGCGGCGCCCGTCGAGGGCGACCGGAACAGCCACAGCCAGGCGTGCTCGGGGCCGATGTGGGTGTGCCGGAACCCGTGGGAGACCCAGCCGGGCTGGTCGATGAGGTAGGTCTCGATGTCGAGGTCGTCGACCTCCGACTTCGTCGGGTACAGCCAGCCCGGCGCGTCGCGCAGCCAGGCGACGACGGCCTCCCAGGACCACACCGGGCCGATGCTGAGGACGGCGACCGGCGGCGGGAACTCCTCGGTGTCCTCGATCCACGCCATCACGTCGCCGAGCGGCAGCTCGAGCAGCTCGGCCATCTCGACGAACCCGACGAGGTCACTCATCGGGCGGCGGGGGGACGGGGTCGTCGGCGGCGGCGCTCGTGGGGCTGACGGCGTAGACGAACGGGCTGGCCGCCGAGCCGCCCCACCATCGCCCGTCGAGGACGATGTACGCGCTCCCGTAGTCGCGGTAGTAGCCGGCGCCGCACGGCGGCGACGGCGAGTTCAGCGACGCGTACTGCGTCGGGTGGCCGGCGGGGCTGTACACCAGGCCGGTGTCGCGGCACGACGTCCAGGCCGACCCGTTCCAGCGCTGGAGGACCGTCCGCGCCACCACCGAGTCGCTCCCGAACCAGGGCTGGGCGAGCGCATTGCTGGCGTGCGCCATCGAGCCGGCCTTGACCCGACCGGTGCTGTCGACGGACACGCCGAAGGAGAGCAGGGTCTGGAGGTAGGGGCCCGAGTAGACGAGCGCGTACGACGGGTCCTTGCGCGGCTGCTTCTGCCAGTACCAGCGGCCCGAGCCGGACTCCTGGACGCACTTCCAGGTGATCCCGATCGAATCGGTGTACTCGTCGTTCGGGTTCTCCGCCGAGCACGGCTTCATCGGATAGGCCGTCGCCGGCAGCGCCGGGAGGAGCATCCCCGCCGCCACCGCGACCGCCACCGCGGACCGCACCACCATCGCCGCCCTGTGTCGCATCGGGCAAACGTAGCGGTTCCCCCAGCCCGGCGCGGCGCCCGCGGGCGCCGCCGCCGCTCACGGCGCCGTGGTCTCCCGGGTTCGCCCGAATTCGCAAGCCTTGACAAAGGGCTTATAGTGAAATAAAACCAGAAGCCGGAACAAATTGCTCCGACTTCGGTTCCGGCGATGAAGCCAGATGTCGACACAGCCGTCGGCGGCTTTCTTCCTTCGTCTGCGCCCACGAGGCCGGACGATTTTTCTCCTCCCGGAGTCGCACATGATGCAGGGAACTCCGGCCGACGCGTCCGTCCATCGGGAGCTTCGCGCAACCGTCGACGCTCGACTCGACCAGATGATCAGCCAGTTCTACACGGAGGGCCCCTTCGCCGGAGACCTGGTCGACGGGGACGAGTTGAACCTCGATCACTACAAGCGGCACACCGTCGAGACGATCCTCCGCATCCGCCGCAAACGCACCGTGGACGCCTATGCGCTCATCTGGTTCACCAAGCACGACCCCGTCCGGGCCAAGCAATGGGCGGCGTACACGGACGAGAAGATGCTGCACGACGAGATGTTCCTCCGGGACCTCGAGTACGTCGGCGTCACGCCGGAAGAGGTCTACGCCCAGGAACCGCTGCTCGCCACCAAGAGCCTGATGGGCTACCTGCTCTACGACGTCGTCTACAACGACAGCCCGCTCGCGCTCATCGCCAGCGTCTACTTCATCGAGTACACGACGACGAGGACCCAGCCGGCGTGGATCGCCAAGGTGGAGCGGGCGCTCGGCCCCGATGCGGCGAAGGGCGCGAGGGCCCACGTCGGCACCGACATCGACGACAAGCACGACGACTTCGTGTGGGGCGTCGTCGCCTCGCTGCTGCGGACCGACGACGACGAGCGCCGCATGCTCGACCACCTCGAGAACGTCTACCGCCTCTACGTCGCCTACTTCGGCGAGCTCAACCAGCTCGTCCTCGGCGACGCCGCGGCGCCGCCGCCGGTCACGACGGCGGCGTGACGGCGCCACGATGATGCCCGCCGACGCGCTCGACGCGGCTGCCCGCTGCCGTCTCCGCTTCCTCGGCCCCGGCGACCTGCGGTGACGTGCGCCGACGTCGACGGGACCGGCGCGCGGCGGACGGCGACGGCGATCGCCCGGGCCGGCGGCACGGCGTCCGCCGCCACCGTCGACATCCGGAGGTCGGCCGCCGTGGACGGCGCC
>DASWMK010000096.1 GCA_036399815.1 Acidimicrobiales bacterium | reverse complement strand
TCCGCACCCGACTTCCGGAGCGTCTGTCCGACCGATGAGCACCACAGGCTTTGCAGAGAACGAGTTCCTGTTCACCTCGGAGTCCGTCACGGAGGGCCATCCGGACAAGATGGCCGACCAGGTCTCCGACGCCATCCTGGACGCGATCCTCTCCGAGGACCCGACCGGGCGGGTCGCCTGCGAGACGCTCGTGACGACCGGCCTCGCCATCGTCGCCGGCGAGATCACCACCGACGCCTACGTCGAGATCCCGAAGATCGTGCGGGACACGATCACCGGCATCGGCTACGACCGGGAGTCCTACGGCTTCGACGGCAACACGTGCGGCGTGATGGTGTCGATCGACCCGCAGTCGCCGAACATCGCCCAGGGCGTCGACACCGCCTACGAGACGAGGGCGGGCACGTCGGGCGAGGACATCCTCAACGCGCAGGGCGCCGGCGACCAGGGGATGATGTTCGGCTACGCCTGCGACGAGACCGAGGACCTCATGCCGATGCCGATCTGGCTCGCGCACCGGCTGGCCCACCGGCTCTCCGAGGTCCGCAAGGCGGGGATCCTCCCGTACCTGCGGCCCGACGGGAAGACCCAGGTGTCGATCCGCTACGAGGACGGCCGCCCGGCCGCGCTCGAGACCGTGCTGATCTCCACCCAGCACCAGCCCGGCCTCGACGCCGAGACGCTCATCAAGCCCGACCTCGTCGAGCACGTCATCCACCCGCTGCTGCCGCCCGAGTTCGCCGACGACCCGTTCCGGGTGCTCGTGAACCCCACCGGCAGCTTCGAGCTCGGCGGCCCCCACGCCGACTGCGGGCTCACCGGGCGCAAGATCATCGTCGACACCTACGGCGGCATGGCCCGCCACGGCGGCGGCGCCTTCTCCGGCAAGGACCCGAGCAAGGTCGACCGCTCGGCCGCCTATGCCGCGCGCTGGGTGGCGAAGAACGTGGTCGCTGCGGGCGCCGCCCGGCGCTGCGAGGTGCAGGTGGCCTACGCCATCGGCGTGGCCCAGCCGCTGTCGATCATGGTCGAGACGTTCGGCACCGAGGCGGTCGACCCGGCCAAGATCGAGGGGGCCGTGCGCGAGGTGTTCGACCTCCGCCCTGCGGCCATCATCCGCGACCTCGACCTGCGCCGGCCGATCTACCGGCGCACCGCCGCCTACGGCCACTTCGGCCGGCCCGACAAGGAGTTCACCTGGGAGGCGACGGGCCGGGTCGACGCGCTGAAGGCGGCGCTGGGTCTGTGACCGCCCCCTCGTGACCCAGCGGGTCGTCCGGGTCCTGCCCGACGTCCCCGTCCTCGACCGGGAGTTCGACTACCTGGTCCCCGACCCGCTCGGGGACCAGGTGCGCGTCGGGGCCCGGGTGCGGGTGCCGCTCCACGGCCGCCGGGTCGGCGGGTGGGTCGTCGCGGACCGGGTGACGCCGCCCGACGGGGTGGTGCTGCGCCCGCTGGCCAAGGTCACGGGGTGGGGGCCGCCGCCCGACGTCGTCGACCTCGCCGGGTGGGCGGCGTGGCGGTGGGCCGGGCGGCGGGCGCCGTTCCTCGTCACCGCGTCCCCGCCGGTCGCCGTGCGGGCCCTGCCGCAGCCGCCGGCCGGGACGCCCCGGCCCGACCCGCCCTTCCGGGTGCCCGACGGGGTGTCGGTGCTGCGCCTGCCGCCGGCCGCCGACCCGGCCGCGGCCGCCGTCGCCGCCGCCGCTCGCGGCGACGCGCTGGTCGTCTGCCCCTCCTCGGCGCTGGCCGCGGACGTCGCCGCCGGCCTCCGCCGGGCCGGGGTGGCGGTCGCCCTCCTGCCGAGGGATTGGGCCAGGGCGGCGGCCGGCGGGTGCGCGGTCGTGGGGGCGAGGGCGGCGGCGTGGGCGCCGGTGCCCCGGCTGGGCGCCGTCGTCGTCGTGGACGAGCACGACGAGGCCCACCAGGAGGAGCGGGCGCCGACCTGGCACGCCAGGGACGTCGCCCTCGAGCGGGCCAGGCGGGCCGGCGTGCCGTGCCTGCTCGTGTCGCCGTGCCCGACCCTGGAGGCCCTGCGGTCGGGCCGGCTGCTGGCCCCTGGCCGGGTCGAGGAGCGGGCCGGGTGGCCGGTGGTGGACGTGGTCGACCGGCGCAAGGAGGACCCGCGGGCGGGGCTGTACTCGCCCCGGCTGGTCGACGCGCTGCGCAGCGGCCGGCGGGTGGTGTGCGTGCTCAACCGGACGGGCCGGGCCCGCCTGCTGGCCTGCGCGGCGTGCGGGACGGTGGCGGGCTGCGAGCGGTGCGGGGCGGCCGTCGTGGTCCCCGAGGCCGGGGTGCTCCGCTGCCTGCGCTGCGCCACCGAGCGCCCCGAGGTGTGCCTCGACTGCGGGTCGGGCCGGTTCCGGGCCCTGCGGGTGGGGGTCAGCCGGGCGAGGGAGGAGCTGGCCGCCCTGGCCGGCGAGCCGGTGGCCGAGGTGACGGCGGCCGGGGTCGTGGGCGACGGCGACCGCGGGGTCGGCCGGGTGGTGGTCGGCACCGAGGCCGTGCTCCACCACGTGCGCTCGGCCGACGTCGTCGCCTTCCTCGACCTCGACCAGGAGCTGCTCGCCCCCCGCTACCGGGCGGCCGAGCAGGCCATGGCCCTCGTTGTGCGGGCGGCCCGGCTGCTCGGCGGCCGGTCGGGCGGCGGTCGGCTCGTGCTCCAGACCCGCACCCCCCGCCACGAGGTGGTGGAGGCGGCGCTGCACGCCGAGCCGGCCCGGTTGGCGAGGGGCGAGGACGGCCGGCGGGCCGTGCTCGGCTTCCCGCCCTACGCCGCGCTGGCGGCCGTGTCGGGGCCGTCGGCGCCGGCGTTCGTCGAGGCGCTCGGCGACCCGCCGGGGGTCGACGTCCTCGGCCCGGACGACGGCCGCTGGCTCCTGCGGGCGAGCGACCACACCGCGCTGTGCGATGCGCTCGCGGCCACGCCGAGGCCGGGCGGCCGTCTCCGGATCGAGGTCGACCCCCTGCGGGTGTGACCGCCCCTAGATGACCGGGCGGTCGTCGGTGCCGGCCCTATTCGCCCGTAGCCCTACGGGGACCAATCACACCCATGACCGTCGCGACGACCAAGAGGCCCGCCAGAGAATCGGACTCCTTGTAAAAGGCGCCGAGCCACGCGAGAAGCAACGTCGCCAGCTGTACCGCTTCCGCGACGAAGGGGCGGAGATTATCGGCCTCGATGACAATCTCCACAACGGTCATTAGAACTGCTGCGATCGCCTTCAGCCGTTCGAACGCCGCGGCTTCGGTGTTAGGGTCGCGCGCGAGCGCGGGCGTCGGCGGATCGGCCTCGACTGCGAGCAGACGGTGCACCGCCATTCGACGTACGGCGGTGAGATTGACGGGGATGGTGGTGGCGGCGAGGTTGGCGTAGGGCCTGGTTATGCCGGTGGCGGCGAGCCTGGCGTAGGACGTGGTCAATCCGGTGGCGGCGAGCCTGGCGTAGGACGTGGTCAAACCGGTGGCGGCGAGGTTGGCGTAGGGCCTGGTCAAACCGGTGGCGGCGAGGTTGGCGTAGGGCCTGGTCAAACCGGTGGCGGCGAGGTTGGCGTAGGGGCCGCTGATGCCTGTGGCTGACGCTGTGCCGGTCACGGCGTGAGCGTTGCGCAGTACGCCCATGTTGGTTCCCACCTGCCCGGTCACGGAGCCGTGTCACCGGGACGCGCTGGGGCAGCGAACCAGGTTCCGTCCCGGTTCACCCGAAGTGTCGCTCGGTGTGAAGTGGCGGACGAGCGCCTTGGACGCGCCATGACGATGAAGTTACCGGCCCTGGCGGGAGGTGGCGGGGACCTGCGCCACGAGGTGGTGGAGGCGGCGCTGCACGCCGAGCCGGCCCGGTTGGCGAGGGCCGAGGACGGCCGGCGGGTCGTGCTCGGCTTCCCGCCCTACGCCGCGCTGGCGGCCGTGTCGGGGCCGTCGGCGCCGGCGTTCGTCGAGGCGCTCGGCGACCCGCCGGGGGTCGACGTCCTCGGCCCGGACGACGGCCGCTGGCTCCTGCGGGCCGGCGACCACACCGCGCTGTGCGATGCGCTCGCGGCCACACCGAGGCCGGGCGGCCGTCTCCGGATCGAGGTCGACCCCCTGCGGGTGTGACCGCCCCTAGATGACCGGGCGGTCGTCGGTGCCGGCCGTCTCCGCGGTCACCGGAGGAGCGAGGCCCACGTCGCTGCCGGCGGCCGGGCCGACGCCCAGGTCGTCCACGAGGACCCCGTCGGTCTCGATCACGACGGGGGCCAGCGGCTCGACCTCCTCCACGACGACGGTCTCGTCGAGGTCGATCACGTCCTCCTGCTGCTCCGAGGAGCCGCCCCCGGTCATGGCCTTGGCCGCGGCCACGCCGGCGGCTGCCGCGGCGGCGCCGGCCACGATGCCGGTCGGCGACATGCCGGCCTTGCCGCTGTCGCCCCTGCTCTCCTCGGCGTGCTCGACGCCGGGCTGGATGCCGACGCCCTCGTTGACCGTGCCCCGCCAGGCGCCGGTCTCCGCGCCCTTCTTCTCGATGAAGGACTTGAACTTCTCGAGGTCGGCCTCGGCCCGGCGCTGCACGACGTTCAGGAAGTCGCCGACCTTCTCGACGAGCCCCTCGGGCTCGTACTCGAGCGAGAGCCGCACGAGCGTGCGGTCGGTCCCGAGCGACTCGAACCATACGGCGCCGGCGTTGGTCGCGCCCTCGGTCGCGGCCCAGGCCACCTTCTGGTCCGGCACCTGCTCGAGGATGACGGCCTCCCACTCGCGGCGGACGCCGGCGATCTCGGCCACCCACCGGAGCCGCTGGTCGTCGAGCTGGGTCACCGACTGCACCCCGCCCATGAACTGCGGGAACTCCTCGAACTGGGTCCACTGGTTGTAGGCCGTCGACACCGGCACCTCTACCTCGACGGACGTCTCCACCTTCGTCGTCACCTGGTTCTCCTCTCGACGCTCCGCCGAGGGGTACCCCCCCTGCCGGAGGTCAGAACCAGGTGTGGCACCAGGGGGCGGGGGTGCTGGCGAAGAGGGCGTCGGCCGTGGCGGCGGCGCCGGTGGTGCGCTCCTCGACCAGCCCGGCGGCGGCGAGGACCGACGGGCGGGCGTCGCCGAGGTAGCAGGCGGCCAGCGCGGCGGTGCCGAGCGCGAGGTCGGGCGCCTCGCCGGACGCCGCCGGCCGGCAGGCGGCGCCGTCGGGACCGGCCTCCAGCACGAACCGGCCGCCCGACGCCGGCCGCACGGGGTCGGCGACGTCGAGCACCAGCCGGCCGGCGACCGGGTAGCGGCGGGCGGCCAGCGCGGCCGGCACGTCGAGCAGGCGCACCCAGAGGAAGTCGGCGGTGGACGGGCGGCGCACGACCCTGGCGTCGTGGAGGAGCCAGGGGAGCGGCTCCCGCTCCGGCCGGTCGGCGGCCTTCACCGTCGCCACGAGGTCCATCTCGACGACCGTCCGCCACAGCGCGGCGTAGGCGGCGGGCGTGGTGGCGACGAGCTCGTCGACGTGCAGGGTGATGGCCGGCTGGCGGTCGACCCAGCGGTCCTCCAGCCGGTAGCGGGCGTAGCCGTCGTCGTGGACGAGGTACCAGTGCGACCCGGGGTCGGGGGTGATGTCGGAGATCTGCCCGAACAGCGCGTCCCAGGTCCGCTCACGGCGACCGATGGCGCCCGGCTGGGCCACCCGGAACCGCTCGTACACGCCGGCGGCGTGGTCCCTCGCCTCCTTCGCCGTCACCCACCGCACGCCCTCGACCGGCGGCGCGTCGGGCCGGAAGCGGGCCGCCCTGGCCTCGACCTCGAGGCTGGACGACACCGTGGCCGGCCCGTAGCCGAAGCGCCCGTAGATCGGGTGCTCCGAGGCGATGAGGATGGCGACCGGCTCGCCGGCGGCGGCGACGTCGGCCAGCTGGCGGGTCATCATCGCCCGCAGCAGGCCGCGGCGGCGGTGGCCGGGGTGGACGGTGACGTTGGTGACGGCGCCGGCCGGCACGGTCGCCCCGCCGGGCACGGTCAGGTCGGTGCGGAACGAGCGGGCCGTGCCGACGACCCGGCCGTCGTCGAGCCCGGCCAGCGCCCGGCCCTCCTCGAACAGCACCTGGCGCCGCTCGACCTCGTCGTCGGCGAAGTGGAACCCGAAGCCCACGGCCATGGCGCGCAGGAAGGCGGGGAACTCGTCGGCCTCGACCGGTCGGACCTCGGCTGCCATGGCCGGCGACGCTACCGACCCCACTCCTGTCGCCGGGCCTCATAAACGGCGAGGGCCGCCGCGGTGGCGACGTTCAGCGAGCCGACCCGGCCGAGCAGCGGGAGGAACCCGACGCGGTCGCAGGCGGCCAGCACCCCCGGCGACAGCCCCCGGTCCTCGTGGCCGACGGCCAGGCACACGGCCGGCCCGAGGGCCAGCTCGTGCAGGGGGACGGCGCCGTCGGCCAGCTCGACGCCGACCACCGTCCACCCGTCGCCCTTCGCCTCGGCGACCGCCTCCTCGCCCGTCGCCACCTCCGTCCAGGTGAGGTAGCGGCTGGTGCCCATGGCCGTGCGCTGGGTCCCGGCCGACGACGGCGACGCCGTCGCGCCGGCCAGCCACAGGTGCTCGACCCGGTAGGCGGCGGCGGTGCGCAGGATCGACCCGACGTTGGCCGGCGTCTGCACGCTGTCGAGCAGCAGCGCCACCCGGCCCTCGGTGCGCCGCCGCCACGTGCGGTGCAGCCGCTTCAGGTCGGTGGGCCCGAGCGCCCTCATCCGGCCGCCACCCGCAGGAGCCGGTACCCGCCCCGCGACCCGCGCCGCTCGACCGCCCACCCCTCGCCGTCCAGCCAGCGGGCGAGCGAGTCCGACCCGAGGTGCTTGTGGACGACCAGCCAGGCCTCGGCGCCCGGGGCCAGCCGGGCGAGCCACCGCCCGAGGAGGTCGTGCAGCGCGGCCTTGCCGATGCGCACCGGCGGGTTGGACCACAGCCCGTCGAAGCGCACGCCGGCCGGCACCTCGTCGGGCGGGGCGACGACGACGTTCGCGGCGCCGGCCGCGGCCGCGTTCGCCCGGCAGAGCTCGAGCGCCCGGCGGTTCACGTCGACCCCCCACACCGTCGCGCCCGGCGAGCGCCGGGCCAGCGCCACGGCGATCGGCCCGTAGCCGCAGCCGAGGTCGAGCAGCGTGCCCGTGGCCGGCGGCGGGGGCGCCTCGAGGAGCAGGTAGCGGGTGCCGGCGTCGACCTCGCCGGCCGAGAACACCCCGCGGTCGGTGGCCAGGCGCACGGTCAGGTCGGGCAGGGCGAGGGTGACGGCCGACGGTGCCGACGGGGCGGCCGGGTCGCGGTCGAAGTAGTGGCCGGCTCCCGATGTGGGCACGGGCGGCGACGGTAGCCTTGTCCCTCATGGCTCCCTACGCGATCCGGCTCTTCGGCGACCCGGTGCTGAAGCAGCGGGCCTCCGAGGTCACCGAGGTCGACGGCCGCCTGAAGCGCCTCGCCGACGACATGGTGGTGACGATGTACGAGGCGCCGGGCGTCGGCCTGGCCGCCCCGCAGGTCGGCGTGCAGAAGCGGCTGTTCGTGTACGACGTGGGCGAGGGCCCGAGGACGATCGTGAACCCCGAGATCGTCGAGAGCCGGGGCGAGTGGACCTACGAGGAGGGCTGCCTGTCGGTGCCCGGCCTCTCCTGGCCGATCGTCCGGCCGAAGGAGGTCCTCCTCCGCGGCTACGACCTCGACGGCAACGAGGTCGCCATCGAGGCCGACGAGCTCACGGCCCGCTGCTTCCAGCACGAGCTCGACCACCTCGACGGCGTGCTGCTCATCGAGCGCCTCGACGCCGACACCCGCAAGCAGGCCCTCCGCACCCTGCGCCAGATGGCGCTCGGCCTCGACGGGCCCGAGCGCCTCGCCGACCGGCGGGGCGACGGCCTCCTCGGCCTCTGAGCCTCGCCCGGCCCCCGGCCCGCCCGGGGCCGTTCCGCCTCGCCTTCCTCGGCACCCCCGCCGCCGCCGTCCCGCCCCTCCGGGCCCTCGTCGCCGCCGGGCACGACGTCGCGCTCGTCGTCTCCAGGGCCGACGCCCGCCGCCGCCGGGGCGGCGCCCCCGAGCCGAGCCCGGTGAAGGCCGCCGCGCTCGACCTCGGCATCCCCGTCACCGAGCGGGTGGACGACGTGATCGCCGCCGGCGTTGACCTCGCCGTCGTCGTCGCCTTCGGCCGGCTGGTCAAGCGGCACGTGCTGGAGGCCGTCCCGATGGTCAACGTCCACTTCTCGCTGCTGCCGCGGTGGCGGGGGGCGGCGCCGGTCGAGCGGGCCGTGCTGGCCGGCGACGACGTGACCGGCGTGTGCGTGATGGGGCTCGAGGAGGGCCTCGACACCGGCCCGGTGTACGGGCGGGTCGAGGTGCCGATCGGGCCGGAGGAGACGGCGGCCGAGCTGCGGGCCCGCCTGGTCGAGGCCGGCACCGGCCTGCTCGTCCGCCTGCTGGCCGAGGGGCTGCCCGAGCCCGAGCCCCAGTCGGGCGAGCCCACGTACGCGGCGAAGGTCGAGCCCGGCGAGCTGTGCCTCGACTGGTCGCGGCCGGCGGCCGAGCTCCACCGGGTCGTGCGGGTGGGCGGGGCGTGGACGACGTTCGGGGGCGCCCGCCTGAAGGTCCACCGGGCGCTGGTCGACCCCGGCCGCGCCGACCTGCCGCCCGGCGTGCTCGACGGCACCGCCGTCGGCACCGGCGACGGCGTGCTCCGCCTCGTCGAGGTGCAGGCCGAGGGCCGGCCGGCCCGGCCGGCGGAGGAGTGGGCCAGGGGCGCCCGGCCGGCGCCCGGCACGTGCCTCGGCGGCTGACCTCGGCGCGGCGCCTGGCCGCGGAGGCGCTCGTCCGCGTCGACGCCGGCGGCGCCTACGCCAACCTCGTGCTCCCGGCCATGCTCGACGGCAGCGGCCTGGCCCGCCGGGACCGGGCCTTCGCCACCCAGCTGGTGTACGGCACGACGCGGATGCGGCGGGCCTGCGACTGGCTGGTCGACCGGTTCCTCTCCCGCCCGCCCGACCCGAGGACCAGGGCCGTGCTCCGCCTCGGCGCCTACCAGCTGCGCTTCCTCGGCCTCGCCCCCCACGCCGCCGTGTCCGAGACGGTGGCGGTCGCCCCCGGCCGGACCAGGGGGCTGGTCAACGCCGTGCTCCGCCGGGTGGCGGCCGAGGGCGAGGTCGACTGGCCCGACGACGCCACCCGGCTGAGCTACCCGGACTGGGTCCTGCGCCGGCTGGTGGCCGACCGGGGCGAGGAGGCGGCGCTCGCCGCGCTGGCCGCCATGAACGCGCCGGCCCCGGTCACCGTGCGGCCCGACGGCTACGTGCAGGACGAGGCGTCCCAGCGGGTGGTCGAGGCCGTCGGCGCCGGGCCGGGGGAGCGGGTGGCCGACGTGTGCGCGGCGCCGGGCGGCAAGGCCACGGGCATGGCCGCGGCCGGCGCGTTCGTGGCCGCCGGCGACGTGCACCCGGCGCGGGCCGGCCTGGTCGCCGCCAACGCCGCCCGCCTCGGCCTGGCCGGCCGGGTGGCCGCCGTGGTGGCCGACGCCCGCCGGCCGCCCCACCCGGCGTCGGCGTTCGACCGGGCCCTCGTCGACGCGCCGTGCTCGGGGCTCGGCTCGCTGCGGCGACGGCCCGACGCCCGGTGGCGGGTCGAGGAGGCGGCCGTCGAGCGGCTGGCCGCCCTCCAGGTCGACCTCGTCATCGCGGCCGCCGACCTCGTCCGCCCGGGCGGGCTGCTCGTCTACTCGGCCTGCACGTTGACCGGGGCCGAGGGCGAGGGCGTGGCCGCCGCCGTGGCCGCCCGCCTCGGCGACCGGGTCGAGCCGGTGGACGACCCCGCCGTGACCGTCGTCCTCCCCGGCCCGGCGAGCGACGGGATGGTCGTCGCCCGGTGGCGGCTAGCGTCGCCGCCGTGAGCGAGGACGCCGGCGGGCTGCCGGCCAAGGTCCTCACCGTGTCCGACGGCGTCGTCGCCGGGACGCGGGAGGACCGCTCCGGCGCCGCCCTGGCCGAGCGGCTGGCCGCGGCCGGCTGGGAGGTGGTCGACCGCCAGGTGGTGGCCGACGGCGACGACTCGGTGTCGACCACCCTGGCCGACCTGTGCGCCGGGTTCGCCGGCCTCGTCGTCACCACCGGGGGCACGGGGTTCGGCCCCCGGGACCGCACGCCGGAGGGCACGCGCGCCGTGCTCGACCGCGAGGCGCCGGGGCTCGCCGAGGCCATGCGCCTGGTCAACCCGCTCGGCCGGCTGTCGCGGGCGGTCGCCGGGACCAGGGACCGGGCCCTCGTGCTCAACACGCCGGGGTCGCCGGCCGGCGCCGTCGAGTGCCTGGAGGCGGTCCTCGACGTGCTGCCCCACGCCGTCCGCCTGCTGGTCGGGCAGCCGACGGAGCACCGGCAAAACTAGACTGCTCGGTCAAGTGGACGACGACGAGCTCATGGGGCGGGCACTGGCCCTCGCGGCGACCGTGCGCACGACGACGTCGCCCAACCCGTGGGTGGGCGCCGCCCTCCTGACCGCCGGCGGCGAGGTGGTCGGCGGGGCCACCGCCCCGCCCGGCGGCCCCCACGCGGAGGCGGCGGCGCTCGCCGCGGCCGGCGACCGGGCCGCCGGCGCCACGATGGCCGTCACCCTCGAGCCCTGCGCCCACCACGGCCGCACGCCGCCGTGCGCCGACGCCGTGATCGCCGCCGGCGTCCGCCGGGTGGTGGTGGGCGTCGAGGACCCGGACCCCCGCGTCGCCGGCCGGGGGATCGACCGGCTGCGGGCGGCCGGCGTCGACGTGGCCGTCGGCGTGCGGGCCGGCGAG
>DASWMK010000095.1 GCA_036399815.1 Acidimicrobiales bacterium | reverse complement strand
CGCCGGCGAGGGCGCGGGTGGCGGCGGCCACGTCGGCGCGGTGGCGGCGGACCGGCGCCGTCCGGGTCAGGACGGCGAGCGGCGCCACGCCGGCGGTCGGCCCGTGCAGGTCGCCGAGGACGGCCCGCCCGCCCCACGTGCCCCAGGCCGCCAGCGGCTCGAGCCCGAGCGCGCCGGCCGGCGGGCGGTCACCGGGCGGCAGGACGGCGAACCAGCCGGCCCCGAGGTCGCGGGCGAACCTGGCGCGGTCGGGGCGGGGGCCGAACGAGCACGTCACCACCGGTGATCGTCGCGCCGGCGACGGCCGCCGCCTTCTCCCACCCCGGCACCCGCGCCCGGCCGGTGAACACGTCGTAGTCCCTGGCCTCGATGCGGTCGAGGATGCGGCCGTAGAGCACCCGGGCCGCCCGGACGGCCCTGGCCGACGACGGCGGGAGGAGGTCGATGCCAGGGTCGGCGGCCCGGTAGAGCTCGCGGGCCCGCTCGACCTCGAAGGCCATCAGCGCCCGCCAGGCCGGCGTGACCCGCCGCTCGGCCGGGTCGGCGTCGAAGCGGCGGAGATCCTCCCCGGGCAGGTACACCCGGCCGCGGTCGAGGTCCTCGCCGACGTCGCGGAGGAAGTTGGTGAGCTGGAAGGCCTCGCCGAGGTGGCGGGCCGGGCCGAAGGCGGCGGGGGAGCGGGGCTCGAGGATCGGGAGCATGAGCTCGCCGATCACGGCCGCCGAGCCGTCCATGTAGCCGAGCAGGTCGTCCCAGGTCTCGTAGGACGACACGGTGAGGTCCATGGCCATCGACCGGAGGAACCGCCGGAAGGCGTCGGGGTCGAGGTCGAACGCCCTGGCCGTGTGGACGACGGCCCGCAGCACCGGGTGGTCCGAGGAGCCGGCGGCCAGGTCGGCGAGGAAGCGGTCGCCCAGGTCGGCGAGGGCCGCCGCCCGCTCGCCGGCCGGGGCCGGCCCCGGGTCGTCGACGATCTCGTCGGCGTGGCGGCAGAACCCGTAGAGGGCGTGGACGTGGTGGCGCTTCACCCGGGGCAGCGCGAGCGTGGCGTAGTAGTAGGTCGTGCCGTGGCGCCGGTGCAGCCGCCGGCACTCGGCGTAGCTCTCCTCGAGCGTCGTCATCGGGCGCCGGCCCGGTCGAGCCGGTCGACGCGGTCGGCGGCCAGCCGCCCGGACACGAGCACCATGGGCACGCCCACGCCGGGGACGGTGCCCGAGCCGACGAAGACCAGACCCGGCACCCGGCGGTCGAGGTTGCCGGGGCGGAACGGCCCGCTCTGGAGGAACCGGTGGGCGAGCGCGAACGGCGTCCCCCGCTCCATCCCCCGGCGCTCCCAGTCGAGCGGGTCGACAAGGTCCTCCACCTCCACCTCGGCCGGGTAGCCGAGGGCGGCCACCCTGGCGGCGAGCTCGTCCCGGGCCCGGTGCCGCTCGGTGGTCCAGTCCACCCGCCCGTCGAGGTTGGGCGCCGGCTCCAGCACGAACAGGGTGGAGCAGCCGGGCGGGGCGACGCCGGGCTCGTCCACCGACGGCACGGTCACGAGGAGCGACGGGTCGGGCATGCGCCGGCCGTCGTCCATGAGCGCCCGGAAGGCGCCCTCCCAGGCCCGGCCGAAGTGCACGTTGTGGTGGGCGGTGCCGGGCGGCGGCCCGCCCCGCACCCCGGCGTGCCACACGAGGCAGGACGGCGAGTAGCGGCCCCGGCGGGCCACCCTGGGCGCGTCGAGGCCGCCGAGCAGGGTGCGGTAGGCGACGGGCAGGTCGGGGTTGCACACGACGGCGCCGGCCGGCACGACCTCGCCGCCCGCCAGCTCGACGCCGAGGACCCGGCCGGTCGTGCCCCGCTCCCGCAGGATGCGCTCGACGGTGGCGCCGTACCGGAACGTGGCCCCGGCCTTGGCCGCCGCCTCGGCCAGGGCCCGGGGCACGGCGGCCATCCCGCCGTCGACGGTCACCACGCCGTTGACCACGTCCATGTAGGTGATGACCGAGAACAGGGCCAGGGCCTCGAACGGGGCGAGGCCGGCGTACATGGACTGGAAGCTGAGGACGCGGCGCAGCCGGTCGTCGGCGACGTGGGAGCGGACGACGGCGTCGAGCCGGCGCAGCCCGCCGAGGCGGAGCAGGCGCAGCGCGGGCCCGAGCGGCCGGACGAGGTCGAGCGGCGAGTCGTAGTCGCGGCCGATGAAGCGGGGCATCTCCAGCCGGTACAGGTCGGTGACCCAGTCGCAGAAGCGGAGGAAGCCGTCGGCGTCGGCCGGCCCGCACACGGCCCGCACCTCCTCGGCCATCCGGTCCCGGCCGGGCAGGACGCACAGCTCGGACCCGTCGGCGTAGCAGGCCCGGTACATGGGGTCGAGGGGCCGGACGGCGAGCAGGTCGTCGAGGTCGACCCCGGCGGCGCCGACCGTGTCGGCCAGGAGGTCGGGCATGGTGAGCACGGTCGGCCCGGTGTCGAAGCGGTAGCGCCCCCGCTGGAGCACGCCGGCCCGCCCACCGGGCCCGTCGGCCCGCTCGAGGACGACGACGGCGTGGCCCCGGCCGGCGAGGTGGCAGGCGGCGGCGAGGCCCCCCAGCCCGGCGCCGACGACGGCGACCTCCACGGCGAGTGAGCCTAGGTGCGGCCCTCTGCGGCCGCCCCATCGGAGCGCCGGTACGGTCGGCCCGGTGGAGCTGCTCACGGTCGGCCACGGGACGCTCGCCGCCGACGCCTTCGCCGGGCTGGTGACGGCGGCGGGGGTCGGCCGGGTGGTGGACGTGCGCAGCTACCCGGGCAGCCGCCGCCACCCGCACTTCGGCCGGGAGGCGATGGCCGCCTGGCTCCCGGCCGCCGGGGTGGCCTACGACTGGGCGCCGGCGCTCGGCGGCCGCCGCAAGCCGGTGCCCGGGTCGCCGCACGTGGCCCTGCGCCACGAGGCGTTCCGGGCCTACGCCGACCACATGGCGACCGAGGAGTTCGTCGCCGGGCTCGACCGGCTGGTGGCCGAGGTGGCGGCCGGCCCCCGCACGGCGGTGATGTGCTCCGAGTCGGTGTGGTGGCGCTGCCACCGCCGCCTGCTGGCCGACGCCGCCGTGGCGCTGCGGGGGGTCGAGGTGCGGCACCTGTTCCACGACGGCCGCCTCGCCGACCACGCCCTGACCGACGGCGCCAGGGTCGACGGCGACCGCCTGGTCTACGACGGCGGCCGGCTGTTCGCCTGAGCGGCGGCCTCCTCGACGGCCGTCGCCGTCACCCGCCCCCGCCGGTCGACCGACACGAGGAACCGCGCCCCCGGCGGCAGGTCCAGCCCCTCGAGCCGGTCCTCCACCTTGAACTCCACCGGCCGCGCCTCGGCCGCCGCCTCCGCCCGGATCTGGTGCACGAGGGCGATCACGCCGATGCCGACGGTCAGGATCCCGGTGACGGCGATGCCCCATTCGATGAACGTGATCACCGCTCCTCCTTCGCCGCCGCGAGGCCGGCGGAGAGGATACCGAGCGAGGCGCCGGCGACGACGGCCACGGTGCCCCACACGGTGGCGAAGCGCTCCTGGCCGGCGCTCCTCGGCAGCCCCGACAGCTCGACCTCGACCAGCGACGCCCACGCCGTGATCGCGAACAGCGCCGTCAGGACGGCACCGACCGTCAGCGCCTCGACCACCAGCGCCGACGTCCTCCGGCGATCGGCGGCCAGGATGTCCCGGAGGCAGGCGATGTCGAGCCCGGCGGCGACGAGGAACGGCTCGCCCCGGCCGACGATGTCGACGAACGGCGGCCGACCGTCGGGCGACGTCCACGTGACGAGCGCGTAGAGGAGCGCGACCGGCACGACGGCGCCGGCGCCCACCGACCACAGCACGTAGCGGGCGACGGCGGGCGCGCGCGACCGGACCACCGGGGAGAGACGGAGCACGAGGGGGACCTCCTGGACCTGCCGGCCGCCGTACGCAGGGCACTCCTCGTGCCGAGAACCGCGGGCCGAGGCTACTCCGGCTCGGGTCGCTCCCCGGCCGTCGCCTCGAGCTCCTCGAGGCTGGCGACGACCTGCTCGACCTCCATGCGGGCGTCGGTGATGCGGCGCCGGCACAGGCGGATCAGCTCGGCCGCCCGGCGGACGCGGGCGGCGAGCACGTCGACGTCGAGGGCGTCGTCCTCCAGCTCGTCGAGGATCGCCTCCAGCTCGGCCAGCGCCGCCCCGTAGCCCGGCTCCCGGTCGCTCACCCGGACACCTCCCTCGTGCCGGCGGCGCGCCCCGGCGCCCGCCCGCGTCGTCGCCCTCCGACCCGACCCGGCCCGCTCACCCGGGCACCTCCTCCACCCGGCTGGCCGCCGAGCCGTCGGCGAACGTCGTCACCAGCCGGTCGCCCGGCGCCAGCGCGGCCACCGAGCGGACGACCCGGCCATCCGCGTCCCTCGTGATCGACCAGCCCCGGGCCAGCGCCTTGGCCGGGTCGAGCGCCGTCGCCCTCGTCTCGGCCACCCGCACCACCGAGTCGGCGGCGGCCAGCGCCCGGCGCGTCCGCGTCGACAGGCGCGCCGTCGCCCCGGCCAGCGACCGGTCGGCCGCCCGCAGGTGCGCCCGGGTGGCCCCCTCCAGCCGCCCGCCGTGGACGGCCAGGCGGGCCGCCGAGCGGTCGACGGCCAGGGTCGCCTCCCGCTCGAGGCGCCGGGCGGCCTCGTCGGTGCCCCGCCAGGCGACGGCCAGGCTGCCCCTCGTGGCCCGGCCGACGGCGGCCGCCGTGCCGGCCAGCGCCCGGTCGGCCGCGTCGAGGCGGTGGCCGGCCCGCCCGGCGAGGCGCTCCCACGCCCGGGCCAGCCGCTCGGTGAACGACCGCACCTCGGCCACCAGCCCGGCCGCGCACGCCGTCGGCGTCTTGAACGCCACGTGGGCGACCTCGTCGGCCACGCTCCAGTCGACCTCGTGGCCGATGCCGGTCACCACCGGGACCCCGAGCCCGCAGACGGTCCGGGCGACGACCTCGGCGTCGAAGGTGGCGAGGTCGGAGCGGGCGCCGCCGCCCCGCACGAGCGCGACGACGTCGGGCCGCAGCGCGGCCGCCCGCCGGAGGGCGAGCGCCACCCGCTGCTCGGCGCCCGGCCCCTGCACCCGCGTGTCCAGCACCCTGACCCGGAAGGCGAGCCCGCTCCCGGCCAGCTCGTGCAGGAAGTCCGAGGCCGCCGCGCTCGACGCCGCCGTGACGAGGGCGACGTGCAGCGGCGCCACCGGCATGCGGAGCCCCGCCTGGGCGTCGACCAGCCCCTCGGCCCGCAGCGCCCGCAGGAGCCGGTCGCGGTCGGCGGCCATGCGCCCGAGCGTGTGCTCGGGGTCGATCGCCGACATCAGCAGCTGGAGGCGCCCCTGGGGCCCGTAGTAGGCGAGCCGGCCCCTGATCCGCACCTCGATGCCGTCGGCCAGGCGCACCCCGCCGGCCCGGCGCAACATGGCGACGACCCGCTGGCGGGCGTTGGCGAACAGCGCAACCGAGAGGCAGGCGGTCGGCCGGTCGTCGCCCTCCTCGTGGTCGGTGAGCTGGAAGTACGCGTGGCCGGCCCGCCCGGCCTTCCACCCCTGGATCTCGCCCCGCACCCACACCTCGTCGGGGAACGACTTGCGGAGGGCGACGGCGATCCCGTCGCTCAGCTCCGACACGCTCCAGGTGCGCTCCTCGCCGGCCACGGCCCGACCGTAGCGGCGGCATGATGACCCGATGCACACGGTGCTCGCCCCCGGCGTGATCGAGATCGACACCCTGCTCGGCGGCTGGGAGCGGGTGACGGCCGGCTACCTCGTGGAGGGCGACGCCCCCGTGCTGGTGGAGACCGGGAGCCAGACGTCGGTGCCGGCCGTGCTGGCCGCCCTGGAGGACCTGAACGTCGGGCCGGGCGACCTGGCCGGCGTGGTCGTCACCCACATCCACCTCGACCACGCCGGCGGCGTCGGCGACGTGGCCAGGGCGTTCCCCAACGCCACCGTCTACGTCCACGAGCTGGGCGCCCGCCACCTGGCCGACCCCCGCCGCCTCGTGAGCTCGGCGGCCCGGGTCTACGGCGACCTGCTCGACAACCTCTACGGCCGGCTCGACCCGACCCCGGCCGAGCGCATCCACGTGCTGGCCGACGGCGAGGACGTCGACCTCGGCGGCGGCCGCCGGCTCACCACCGTCGACTCGCCCGGGCACGCCAAGCACCACCTCGCCCTGCACGACTCGTCGAGCGGGATCCTGTTCGCGGGCGACGCCGTCGGCGTCCGCCTGCCCGACGCCGGCGTCCTCCGCCCGGCCACCCCGCCGCCCGACTTCGACCTCGACCAGGCCCTGCACAGCCTCGGCCGGTTCCGGGACCGCCGCCCGGCCGGCCTCGCCCTCGCCCACTACGGGCTGCTCACCGAGCCGGACGCGCTGCTGGCCGAGGCGGAGGAGACCCTGCGCCGGTGGGCCGAGGTGGCCGAGGCCGCCTGGCGGGACGGCCGGGACGTGGCCGCCGCCCTCGACGCCGAGTTCTCGCCGTCGCTCGAGGGCCTCGACCCGTCCATGCGGGAGAAGCTCGACACCCTGAACGGCGTGCACTCGAACGCGGCCGGCCTGACGAGGTGGCTGGAGCAGCAGGCGGGCGCCAGGGTGCCGCCGGGCGAGATCGCCCACGACCACGAGCACCGCCACTAGCCGCTACAGGCCGAACAGCAGGCGCAGCAGCGCGTCCCTCGCCCCCGGCGGGGTGAGGTGGTAGGCGAGGGGGACGATCGGCGCGCCGAAGCCGACGTAGCGGCGGGCCGGCGGGTTGGGCGAGGCGATCACGTCGGCGACCACCCGGCCGACCCGCTCGGGCGGGGTGAACACGGGGAGGAGCGTGCGGGTGATCGCCGTCCACCGGTGGTACGCGGTCTCGTAGCGGCTGGGCTCCCGGTCGGCGAGCTCGGCCCACGCCTTCGCGTAGATCGGCGTGCGGATGGCGCCGGGGTCGACGAGCGTGACCCGCACGCCGGAGGAGCGGACCTCGACCCGCATGGCGTCGTGGAGGGCCTCGATGGCGTGCTTGGCCCCGTCGTACCAGCCCATGAGCGGGGTGCCCATCATCCCGAGGATCGAGCTGACGGTGACGATGCGCCCGTCGCCCCTGGCCCGCATCCCGGGCAGGGCCAGGCGGGCCATCCGGACCGGGGCCAGGACCATCGTCTCCAGGTGGTGGCGGGCCTCGTCGTCGCCGACGTCCTCGACCGCGCCCATGTTCGTGTAGCCGGCCGCGTTGACCACGGCGTAGGGGTCGACGTCGGCGACGAGCTCCTTGGCCGCGGTGGCGTCGGTGACGTCGAGCACCCGGGCCTCGACGTGGACGCCGGCCCGGTCGGCCGCCTCGAGCAGGTCGTCGACCCGCTCGGCGCTCCTCGCCGAGGCGACGGTCCGGTGACCGCGGCGGGCCAGCTCCACCGTGGCGGCCAGCCCGATCCCCGAGTTGGCCCCCGTGACGAGCACGGGCAGGGAGCGCACATCCATGACCGGGCGCCTACCCGGTCGTTTATGCGCTAATCGGCG
>DASWMK010000094.1 GCA_036399815.1 Acidimicrobiales bacterium | reverse complement strand
CCACCGCCCGCCCCGCGGCCAGGCGGCGCACGATCGTCCGACTGCCCGGGGCGGGCCGGGTCACCGATGAGCTCGCTGCCGGCCGGCGGTCGTCCGGGTGGGCAGCGCGCACGGCCCGGCGACGAAGCCGGCTACCGGCCGACGCGAACCGCCAGGTCCGGGTAACGGCGGACGAGGCCGTCGGCGTCGACGGTCAGCTCGGCCGAGAACCCGCCGGAACGGAATCGGACCCGCCCACCGCCGAGCGGCTCGTACCGCTGCTCGTCGCGCTCGACGGTCAGGTCGGGCACGGCCACGCGGGCGACGCCGAGGTCGACCACCTGTGCCTCGGGGGCGAGCAGCCCGCACCGCAGCACGGGCAGGGCGTTGGCGACGACCGACAGGCCGACGTCGACGTCGAGCGCGCCGTCGAGCGCCGGCGCCGGGCGGCCGTCGACCTCCCAGGCGCCGGCGCCGTCGCCGACCAGCGCCAACCGGCGCAGCGCGCCCGGGCGGGTCACCACCAACGAGACCCCGGCCGTGGCGTACCCGGCGTGGGTGGAAACCTCGTAGTCGAGCCGCCACGGTTCCGGGCCGAACCAGGCGACCGTCACCGCCGCCCGCAGCACGCCCGACCCCCGGTCGACGTCGACCGTCGCCGCCTCGCTCCTCGGCCCGTCCTCGCCGACCCACACGTGCACGGCGGCGGCCACGCCGGCATCGTCCCACGGCGCCGCGCCGGCCGGGCATGCTCGCGCCATCGACCACGTCGACGAGACCCGGGCGTTCTTCGGCCCCCGCGCCGCCGGGTGGGACGAGCGCTTCCCCGGCGACGAGCCGGCCTACGAGCGGGCCGTCGCCGACCTCGCCCCGCCCCGGGGCGCGACCGTGCTCGACGCCGGCTGCGGCACGGGTCGCGCCGTGCCGGCGCTGCGGGCCGCCGTCGGCCCGGACGGCACGGTGGTCGCCGTCGACGCCACCCCCGAGATGCTGGCCGAGGCCGCCCGGCGGGGACGGGGCGGGCCGGGCGGCGGCGGGCTCGTCCTCGCCGACGGCCTCCGCCTTCCGCTGCCGGCCGCGTCCGTCGACGCCGTCCTCGCCGCCGGCTACCTACCCCACCTGCCCGACCCGGTCGCCGGCCTCGCCGAGCTGGGCCGCGTCACCCGGCCGGGCGGCCGGCTGGCCCTGTTCCACCCGATCGGGCGCCGGGCGCTGGCCGCCCGCCACGGCGGCGAGCCGTCGACGGAGGACCCCCGCGACCCGTCCCGCCTCCCCGGGCTCCTGCGGTCGACCGGCTGGGACCCCGGCCCGGTCGACGACGGCGACGACCGCTACCTCGCCCTCGCCACCCGCCTCGCCTGACGGCCAGGGCTGGCGCGCCTCCGATGGGCCGGCGAGGCGCCGAAGGGTCGCTCGGCGCGTTGGCAACGGCCGGCACGTGCGCACCGCCGACGGCGACACGCGCCGGCGCCGAGACGGCGACCGGCCACGGCGCGCCGGCCGACACACCACACCACCCCTGCCCGCGCCTCGCACCCCGCGGCGGCGGCAGCATCGGCGGTGACCGCATCCGGCTAGGGTCGCCGGTTGGCCTATGGCTCCACCGCGCCGCTTCGCCGTGCCCGACGGGACCTCCACCGAGGACCTCGTCGCCGCGCTGCGACAGGCGCTGCCGGTCGTCGCCGAGCGGCCTGTCAGCCGGCGCCGCACGTTCTACGACACCTTCGACTGGCGCGTGCACGGGGCCGGCGGCGTGCTGGAGGTCGAGGAGGACGGCACCGGCGCCCGGCTCGTGTGGCGCACGGCCGAGGGCGACGAGCGGGCGACGGCGCCGGCCCCGCCCGGCCTGCGGCTGGCCGGCGACCTCCCCGACGGCCCCGTCCGGGACGCGCTCGGCCCGGTGCTCGACGTCCGGGCCCTGCTCCCCGTGGCCAAGGTGCGCACGACGACGACCGTCCTCCGGGTGCTCGACGACGACGAGAAGACGGTCGCCAGGATCGCCGTCGACCGCGACGTCGCCGGGCGGGAGCCGATCGGCCACCGCGTCCGCCTGCTGCCCGTCCGGGGCTACGACCGCCCGCTCGAGCGGGTGGCCCGCGCCCTCGTCGACGACCTCGGGCTGCAGCCGTCCGCCGACGACGTCCTCCGCGCCGCGCTGGCCGCCGCCGGCCGGCGACCGGGCGACTACTCCTCGAAGGTGCGGGTGCCGCTCGACCCGGCCACCCCGGCCGTCGCCGGCGCCACGGCCGTCCTCACCGCCCTCCTCGACGTGGTCGAGGCCAACGAGGAGGGCACCAGGGGCGACGTCGACCCGGAGTTCCTCCACGACCTCCGGGTCGCCGTCCGCCGCACCCGCACCGCCGTGCGGGCCTTCCGCGGCGTGCTCCCCGACGCGGTCCTCGCCACCGCCGCCGACGGGTTCCGGTGGGCCCAGCAGGTGACCGGCCCGGTGCGGGACCTCGACGTCCACCTCGTCGACCTGGCCGCCGCCGCGGCCCGCCTCCCGGAGGACGCGGCCGCCGACCTCGCGCCGCTGGTCGCCCACCTCCGCGACCGCCGCGAGGCCGCCCGCCGGGACCTCACCCGCGTGCTGCGGTCCCGGCGCTGGCGGGAGCTCACCGGGTGGTGGCGGGGCGTGCTGGCCGACCCGGCCGCCGCCGGGCCCCTCGGCCCCGAGGCGGGGGCGCCGATCGGCGCGCTCGCCGTCGACCGGGTGCGCCGGGCCGACCGCCGGGTGCGCCGCCTGGGCCGGGCCATCGACGACTCGTCGCCCGCCGAGAGCCTCCACGACCTGCGCAAGCGGGGCAAGGAGCTGCGCTACCTGCTCGAGCTGCTGGGGCCGGCGCTGCCCGGCGACCCCGGGCCGGCCGTCGCCGACCTGAAGGTCCTCCAGGACAACCTCGGCCGGTTCCAGGACTTCCAGGTGCAGGAGGAGTGGCTGCGCGGCGCCGGCGACGACCTCATGCGCCTCGGCGTGGGCGCCGGCACGGTGATGGCCATCGGGATGCTCGTCCAGGACCTGCGCCGGCGGTCCGAGCGGGCGAGGGCCGAGTTCGCGACGGTGTTCGCCGCCTTCGACGCGCCCGCCGCCCGCCGCCGCGCCGACCGCCTGCTGAGGGCGGGGTGACGCGGTGAGGGTCCTCGCCACCTACAGCATCAAGGGCGGCGTGGGGAAGACGGCGGCGGCCGTCAACCTCGCCTACCTGGCCTCCCGCGACGGCGCCAGGACCCTCCTGTGGGACCTCGACCCGCAGGGCGCGGCGACGTGGCTGTTCCGGGTCAAGCCGAGGGTGAAGGGCGGCGGCTCGGCCCTCGTGCGGGGCCGGCGCGACCTCGGCGACGCCATCAAGGGGACCGACTTCGACGGCCTCGACCTGCTCCCGGCCGACTTCTCCTACCGCCACCTCGACCTGGAGCTCGACGGGGCGAAGAAGCCCCGCGCCCGGCTCGCCCGCCTGCTGGCGCCGCTGCGCCACGAGTACGACGTCGTCCTGCTCGACTGCCCGCCGAGCATCTCGCTCGTGTCCGAGAGCGTGTTCCGGGCGGCGGCCACCCTGCTCGTCCCGCTCGTCCCCACGACCCTGTCCCTGCGCACGCTCGACCAGCTCCACGCCTTCCTCGACGGCGGGCGGGCGCAGGGGCCGGCCGTGCTCGCCTTCTTCTCGATGGCCGACCGCCGCAAGCGGCTCCACCGGGAGGTGATGGCGACGCTCCCCGGGGCCCGCCCCGGGGTACTGCAATCCGCGGTGCCATCGTCGACGGAGGTGGAACGCATGGGCCTGCACCGGGCGCCGGTGCCCGTGTTCGCGCCGAGGAGCCGGGCGGCCGCGGCGTACGAGGAGCTGTGGCGCGAAGTGCAGGGGGCCGGCTGATGCCCGCGCTCCTCCTGCTCCGCCACGGCAAGTCGGACTGGGACGCGGGGACGAAGGACGAGGACCGGCAGCTCACGGCCAGGGGCCGGCGGGCGGCGAAGGCCGTCGGCCTGTTCCTCACCCGCATCGGCGCCGTGCCGGACATGGCGGTCACCTCCCCTGCGGAGCGGGCCAGGACGACCCTGGACCTGGCCGTCGAGGCCGGGCGCTGGCCGTGCCCCGTGCGGGTGGCGGGCGAGCTGTACCGCAGGGGGCCGGAGTCGGTGCTGACCCTCGTGCGGGCCGAGGACCCGTCGACGACGTCGCTGCTGCTCGTCGGCCACGAGCCGACCTGGTCCGCCGTCGTCGAGTCGCTCACCGGGGCGGCCGTGCGCCTCCCGACCGGCACGCTCGTGCGCATCGAGCTCGAGCGCTGGACCGACGCCGTCGTGGGCGGGGGCTCGCTGACCTGGCTCGTCCCGCCCCGCCTGCTCGACCCCCCGTAGCCGGCCGCCCGGCCGTGCGACCGCCCCCGCCCGACGGCTACGCCGCGCCCGCCGCGGCCAGCCGGTCGAGCAGCGCCGGCACCTCGGCGAGCGACCCGACCTCGTGCCAGCCGCCCTTCGCCGCCTCGTCGGGGTCGGCCTCCTCCAGCCCGGAGAGCAGCGGGTAGGGCACGTGCACGCCGGTGCCGCCGACGGCGACCACCGGCAGCACGTCGGACCGCAGCGAGTTGCCGACCATGCAGAACCGCTGGGGCGCCACCCGCCACCGTTCGAGCAGCCGCCGGTAGGTGCCCTGGTCCTTCTCGCTCACGATCTCGATGCGCCAGAACAGCTCGCCGAGCCCGGAGCGGGCGACCTTGCTCTCCTGGTCGAACAGGTCGCCCTTGGTGACGAGCACCAGCCGGTGGCGCTCGGCCAGCTCCGTGACCGCCGCCCGCGCCCCCTCGAGGAGCTCGACGGGGTGGCGGAGCATGTCCCGCGCGAACCCCAGGATCGTCTCGATCTCCTCGGCCCCGACCTTGCGGTCCGACACCTCGATGGCCGTCTCGATCATCGACAGCGTGAACCCCTTGACGCCGTAGCCGAACGTGACGAGGTTCCGCCGCTCGGTCTCGATCAGGAGGCGGGCCAGCTCGGCCGGCTCGACGTAGTCGGCCAGCAGGGCGGCGAAGCGCTCCTGGGTCATCGAGAAGAGCGCCTCGTTGTGCCAGAGGGTGTCGTCGCCGTCCAGCCCGATCACGTCGAACACGGCGCCGAGGCTAGAGACCGGCGACGGCGGGCGTGAACCGAGCCAGGTACGACGTGAGGTGGCGGTAGGCGCCCGTGGCCAGGAGGACGCCGAGGACGACGAGCAGCCCGCCGGCCACCCGCTGGACGACCGGCCCGACCCGCCGCAGCCGGGCGCCGAGCGACGGCCAGGACGCGATCCCGAGCGAGGCGACGAGGAACGGCACGCCGATGCCGAGCGCGTAGGCGGTGAGGAGGAGCGCGCCCCGGCCGGCCTGGCCGGAGCGGGCGGCGACGGTCAGCGCGGCGCCGAGCAGCGGCCCGACGCAGGGCGTCCACGCCGCCCCGAAGGCCACGCCGATCACGAGCGGGCGCAGCGGGCGGAGGCGCCCCGGCAGGTCGGGGACGGTCGGGAGCAGCCGGCGCTCCCGAGCCAGCGGGCCCCGCACCACGCCGAGCAGGGACAGGCCGAGCACGGCGACGACGACCCCACCGCCCCGTTCGAGCGCGTCCTGCACGGTGCCGAGCGACGAGCCCACGAGCCCGGCGGCCGCCCCGAGGCCGGCGAAGACGAGCGCGAACCCGAGCACGAACACCGCCGTCGCCGGCACGGCCCTGGCCGGCGTGCGGGCGTCGGCCGCCTCGCCGGCCACCATCCCGAGGTAGGCCGGCAGCAAGGGGACGAGGCAGGGCGCGAGGAACGACGCCACGCCGGCGCCGAACAGGGCGACGAGGTCGGCGACCACGCCTCAGCCCCCGAACGTGAACGCGAACGCGGACACGCCGGCGCCCTGCGCGGTGAGCCGGATGGTGTGCTCGCCGACCTCGGGCGAGCGGACGAGGCGGTAGAGGTCGGGCACGGTGACGGTGACCGCGGTCGACCCGTCCGGCGCGGCGGCGACGCCGTCCGGCCGCCAGTCGGCCGGGACCGGCCGCCCGTCCACCTCGACGGTGACGTCGACCGGGCCGTCGCCGTCGGCGGCGAGGACGAGGTTGACCTCCGCGGCCCGGTAGCGCAGGACGATCGAGGCGCCCGGCTCGAGCGACCGGACCCGCTCGGCGTCGGCCGCCCACCGGCCGGCCAGGGCGACCTCGTCGACGCCGAGCTCGCCGGGGTCGGGGTAGTCGCGCTCGCCGAAGGTGGCGCCGGCCCGCCCGCGGGAGGTCCCCAGGTAGGTCTCGGGCGTGATGACCTCGGTGGGCGGGGCCGGATCGGCACCTCCGGGCCCGGCCGCCCTGGGCGACGACGGGTCCACGCCGAGCAGCTCGCGCAGCACGTCCTCGGTCTCGTCGTAGGCGCCCTCGCCGATGTGGCGGTAGCGGAGGCGGCCGTCGCGGTCGGCCACGTACTTGGCCGGCCACCAGTGGTTGTCGAAGGCGTCGAACGCGGCGTGGTGGTCGTCGAGGGCGACCGGCCACGTCACCCCCAGCCGCTCGACGGCGCCGGCCACGTTGGTGTGGTCGCGCTCGAAGTCGAACTCCGGCGAGTGGACGCCGACGATCACGAGCCCGTCGTCGCGGTACCGGTCCCACCACGCCCGCAGGTGGGGCAGGGTGCGCACGCAGTTCACGCACGAGTAGGTCCAGAAGTCGTAGACGACCACCCGGCCAACCAGGTCGGCGGCGCCGAGCGACGGCGAGTTCAGCCAGCCCTCGACGTGGAGCGCGGGGACGGGCTCGCCGACGGGGAGGTCCTGCGGGTCGACCCGGCCCGCGAGCTCGCCGGGGTCGACCCTGGCGGCCACGGCGACGGCGCCGACGGCCAGGGCCACGAGGGCGACGGCGGCGACGAGGTAGGCCCACGGCGGGCGGGGGGTCGGCGCCGGCGGCAGGGGCGGGAGGTCGACCCGGTCGGCGACGTGGTCGTCGACGGGCACCCGGCCAGCGTGCCACCGCTCGTGATCGTTCGCGCTCACCGTGGCGGACCGTTCACGCTTTCGAAAGATCGCCTACGCTTCCGCTCCCCAACGGCTGATCCCTCGGCGGTGACCATGAAGCTGCTCGGTAGACCCAAGTGGGTCGTCCTCCTCGTCGTCCCCCTCATCCTCGCGGCACTCGCCGCCACGGTGACCGCACCCTCGGCCGGCGGGTCCGCCGCCACCGAGGCATCGGCCTCCACTTCCGCGTCGTACCGCATCGACGGCGTGTCGACCAGGGAGCAGCGGACCGCCATCTCCCGGACCGGCGCGGCGATCGACGAGGTCGGCCGCAACTACGTCGTGATCACGGCCATGCCGAACGAGGTACGGGCCATCCGTTCGATCGGGTTCTCGCCGACGGCCGTCGCCACCCGCGACTTCCCGACCTACGACTCCCGCTACCACAACACCGCGGAGATCAGCTCGGAGATCGACGCCGTCGTCGCGGCCCGCCCCGGGATCGTCCGCAAGATCAGCCTCGGCACGTCGTACCAGGGCCGCACGATCTGGGCGGTGAAGATCAGCGACAACGTCGCCACCGACGAGGCCGAGCCCGAGGTCCTCTACGACGCGCTGCACCACGCGAGGGAGCACCTCACCACGGAGGAGGCGATCGCCATCCTCCACCTCTACGCCGACAACTACGGCACGAACACCCGCGTCACGAACATCGTGAACAGCCGCGAGCTGTACCTCGTGTTCGCGCTCAACCCCGACGGCCTCGAGTACGACATCTCGAGCGGCACCTACCGGTCGTGGCGCAAGAACCGCCAGCCGAACAGCGGCAGCACCTACGTGGGCACCGACCTGAACCGCAACTACGGCTACCGGTGGGGGTGCTGCGGCGGCTCGAGCGGCAGCCCGAGCAGCGAGACCTACCGCGGCTCGGCCGCCTTCTCGGCCCCGGAGACCCAGCGGGTGCGCAGCTTCGTGCAGAGCCGGGTGATCGGCGGGGTGCAGCAGATCCGCACGAACATCAGCTTCCACACCTACAGCGAGCTCGTGCTCTGGCCGTATGGCTACACGTACACCGACGTGCCGTCGGACATGACCTCGGCCGACCGGCAGACGTTCGTCGCCATGGGCCAGTACATGGCCAACTCGACGTGCTCGTCGACCTACGGGTGCTACACGCCCCAGCAGTCGAGCGACCTGTACATCACCGACGGCAGCAGCCAGGACTGGATGTACGGCACCTACCGGATCTTCTCGCTGACGACCGAGATGTACCCGAAGAACAGCAACCCCGGCTTCTACCCGCCCGACGAGCAGATCGCCACGCAGACGGCGCGGGTCCAGGAGATGGTGCTCTACGTCGCCGAGCTGGCCGACTGCCCGTACCGGGCGGCCAACCTCCAGGGCACGTACTGCCCGGCCGTGAGCGGCGTGTCGCCCACGGCGGCGGCGCCGGGCTCGACGGTGACGATCAGCGGGCGCGGGTTCACCGGCGCCACGTCGGTCGCCTTCGACGGCGTCCCCGCGGCGTCGTTCCGGGTCGTGTCCGACTCCCAGATCCGGGCCGTCGTGCCCGCCGGCGCGAGGGCCGGCCGGGTGACGGTCGACAACGCCAAGGGCACGGGCACCAGCCCGGCCGGGTTCCAGGTGGCGGCGGCCGGCTGATCGCCGGCTGAACGACGGAGGGGGCGGGCCGGTCGGCGGCGACGCCGGCCCGCCCCCACCCGTGCCACCCGCCCCGGGACCGGCTACCGTTCACCGGCCCGATCCCCCATTCCCGGCGGTGCCCGCCATGCCCTCCCGACGCCGCCCGGTCCTCCTGGCCCTGCCGGCCGCCCTCGTGCTCGTGCTGCTGGCGGTGGCCCCGTCGCCGTCGGCGGCGTCCTCCGCGCCGGCCCCGTCGACCGCCGCCGCGCCCGCCGAGTCCCCGTCGACCTACCGGGTCGACGGCGTGGCCACCAGGGAGGCCCGCTCGGCCGTCGCCCGCACGGGCGCGGCGATCGAGCAGGTCGGCGCCTCGTCGGTCGTCGTCCGGGCGCTGCCGTCCGAGGCCGCCGCCATCCGCGCCCTCGGCTACGCCACGTCCGCCATCGTCACCCGCGACTTCCCGCTCGCCGACCGCGGCTTCCACACGTACGCGGAGACGGTCGCCGAGATCGACGCCGCCGTCGCCGCCCACCCGTCGATCGTGCAGAAGCTCACCGTCGGCCAGTCGTACGAGGGCCGCGAGCTGTGGGCGGTGAAGATCAGCGACCACGTCGCCGACGACGAGGCCGAGCCCGAGGTGCTGTACGACTCGCTCCACCACGCGAGGGAGCACCTGACGACGGAGGAGGCGATCGCCATCCTCCACACCTACGTCGACGGCTACGGGTCCGACCCCAGGGTGACGGCCGTCGTCGACAGCCGCGAGATCTGGGTGCTGTTCCAGGTGAACCCGGACGGCGGCGAGTACGACGTCGCCACCGGCAGCTACCGGTTCTGGCGGAAGAACCGCCAGCCGACGCCCGGCTCGACGGCCATCGGCACGGACCTGAACCGCAACTACGGCTACCGGTGGGGCTGCTGCGGCGGGTCGAGCGCCCAGCCGGGCAGCGAGACGTTCCGCGGCCCGTCGGCGTTCTCGGCCCCCGAGACGGCCGCGTACCGCGACTTCGTCGACGGCCGCGTCGTCGACGGCGTGCAGCAGCTGCGCACGAACATCTCGTTCCACACCTACGGCGAGCTCGTGCTCTGGCCGTACGGCTACACGTTCGCCGACGTGCCGTCCGACATGGAGCCCGACGACCACGCCACGTTCGTCGCCATGGCGAGGGCCATGGCCGCCACCACGTGCCGGGCGACCGGCGGCGGCTGCTACACCGCCGAGCAGGCGAGCGACCTGTACATCACGGACGGGACGAGCGACGACTGGCTCTACGGCGCCCACCGCGTGTTCACGATCACGACCGAGATGTTCCCGACCGGCGGCGAGGGCTTCTACCCCGACGACGAGGACATCGCCCCGCAGACGGCACGGGTGCGGGACATGGTCCTCTACGCCGCCGAGCAGGCCGACTGCCCGTACCGGGCGGCCGGGCTGTCGACCCAGCACTGCCCGAGGGTGCGCGACGTGGCGCCCCGCCGCGGCGCGCCGGGCGCGACCGTGACGATCACGGGCCGGGGCTTCACCGGCGCCGTCGGCGTCGCGTTCGACGGCGTGCCGGCGATGTCGTTCACGGTCGTGGACGACGCCACGATCACCGCCGTCGTCCCCGCCGGCGCCCGCTCGGGCCTCGTCACCGTCGACCTGGCCAGGGGCAGCGGCGCCGGCCCGCGCCCGTTCCGGGTGACGGCGGCTGCGGGCGCGTCCGCGGCGGCGTGATCCCGGGGGCCGACCGGCCCCGCATGCCGGGGTACGGCGTCCTCGCCGCCGACGAGGGCGCCGGGCTGCTCCCGTGGTCGTGGGCCGCGGAGCGCCTGGCCCGGTCCCACGACTACTGGGTCGCCACCCGGTGGCCGGACGGCCGCCCCCACCTGTCGCCGGTGTGGGGCGTGTGGCGGGGCGGCGCGCTCGAGTGGTCGTGCTCGGCCCGGTCCCGCAAGGCGCTGAACCTGGCCGCCGACCCCCGCTGCTCGGCGGCGACGGCCGACCCGGACGAGCCGGTCGTCGTCGACGGGACGGTCGAGGCGATCACGGCGCGCGACGAGCTCGAGGCGTTCACCGCGGCCGCCGACGAGAAGTACGGCGGCCGCTACGGCGCCGTCGCCCTCGACCCGGCGACGACCGCGTTCCGCCTCCGCCCGGCGACCGTGATCGCCCTGCAGGAGGCCGACTTCACCGGCACCCCCACCCGCTGGCGCTTCGACTGATCGCCGGCCGGGCGCCCGCCCGGGGCCGCCCGACCCGCCGGGGGGTGTGGGCTAGGGTGCGCGGCGCAGGGCATCCGTCGAGCGGAAGGGTGGGCAACCGTGCGTCTTCGATGGTTCCGGCTGCTGGTCGTGGCGTTGCTGCTGACGGCCGGCGCGGCGTGCAGCGAGGAGGACGACCCGAACGACGAGTCGTCGGGCACCACCGCGGCGCCGAGCGGCCAGCAGGGCGACGACGAGGGCGGCGAGGGCGAGGACGACACCGTCCAGACCGGCGGCGGCGACGTCCTCCAGACCGTGCAGGACCGGGGCACGCTCGTCTGCGGCGTGAACGACGCCGTCCCCGGCTTCGGCGTGGTCGACGAGAACGGCGAGTTCTCCGGCTTCGACATCGACTACTGCCGGGCCATCGCCGCCGCCGTCCTGGGCGACGCCGAGGCCGTCGAGTTCCGGCCCCTGTCCGCCGACGAGCGGTTCACCGCCCTCCAGTCGGGCGAGGTCGACGTGCTCGTCCGCAACACCACCCACACGGCGACGAGGGACGGCAGCGAGGGCGCGGCCTTCGCCCCGACCACGTTCTACGACGGCCAGGCGATGATGGTCGCGGCCGACAGCGGGTTCGGGTCGATCGACGACATGGACGGCGCCACCATCTGCGTGCTGTCCGGCACGACCACCGAGCTCAACCTGGCCACCCGGTTCAACCAGGCCGGGCTGACCTTCGAGCCGCTGTCGTTCGAGGACGTCGACCTCATCCAGGAGGCGTTCATCCAGGGCCAGTGCGACGGCTGGACCTCCGACGGCTCGCAGCTGGCCGGCATCCGGTCGGCCTGGCCGGACGCCGAGGGCGGCCCCGAGGCGCTGACGATCTTCGAGGAGCGGTTCTCGAAGGAGCCGCTGGCGCCGGCCGTGCGGGGCGACGACCCGCAGTGGCTCGACGTCGTCAGCTGGGTGGTGTGGGCCACGATCCAGGCCGAGGAGCTCGGCCTCGACTCCACCAACATCGCCGACGAGACCGGTGAGGACAGCGAGGACGTCGCCCGCCTGCTCGGCCTGCCGGTCGGCGAGGACAACGCCGTGTTCGACCCCGGCCTCGGCCTCCCGCCCGACTTCGTCGTGCAGGTCGTGAGCCAGGTCGGCAACTACGGCGAGATCTACGAGCGCAACATCGGCCCGCTCGGCATCGAGCGGGGGCTGAACGCGCTGTACCTCGACGGGGGCCTGCAGTACGCCCCGCCGTACCGCTAGGCGGTCCCCGTGGCCGTCGCCCGCAGCGCCCGGCCGCCCCTGTGGCGGGACGTCCGGGTGCTGCGGGCCGTGCTCCAGGCGCTGTTCGTCGCCATCGTCGCCGGCCTCCTCTACTACCTGTTCGACAACCTGCGGGTGAACCTCCACAACCGCGGGCTGCGGACGGACTTCGGCTTCCTCGACCAGCCGGCCGGCTTCCAGATCGCCGGGTCGGACTTCCGCTCGACCCAGACCGTGAGCGACGCGCTGCGGGTGGGGGTGCGCAACACCGCCTCGCTCGCCGTCGTCGGCGTGGTGCTGACCACGATCCTCGGCGTGGTCGTCGGCATCGCCCGCCTGTCGGGCAACTGGCTGGTGCGCAAGGCGGCGACCTTCTACGTCGAGACGCTGCGCAACATCCCGCCCGTCCTCGTCGTGATCTTCACGTTCACGGTCGTCGTGCTCGGCCTGCCCCGCATCCAGGAGGCGCGGGAGGTGGGGCGGGTCCTCGTCCTGTCCAACCGGGAGGTGGCCGTCGCCTGGCTCGACGCCGGCGACGGGACGGGTGCGTTCCTGCTCGCCCTGCTGGCCGGGCTGGCCGTGGCCGTCGCCGTCGGCTGGTGGCGGACGAGGCGGTGGAACGCCACCGGCCGGCCCCACCACCGCGTCCTCTGGGGGCTCGGCGTGGTCGCCGCCTTCGGGGTCGTCGCCTGGCTGGCGCTCGGCGGTCCGGTGCGGGTGACCCTGCCCGACGCGGAGGGCCTCGGGGTGACCGGCGGCGTCGGCATGAAGGGCGCCTACGTCGCCATGCTCGTCGCCCTCGTCGCCTACACCGCCAGCCACGTCGCCGAGATCGTGCGGGGGTCGATCCAGGCCGTGCCCCGCGGGCAGGTGGAGGCGTCGACCGCGCTCGGCCTGTCGGAGTTCCAGCGCCTCCGCTACGTCGTCCTCCCGCAGGCCTTCCGCATCGCCATCCCGCCGCTCATCAACCAGTACCTGAACCTGCTGAAGAACACGTCGCTGGCCGTCGCCATCGGCTTCCCGGAGATCACCCAGCTCGGGCGCATCGTGGTCGGCAACGGCAACCCGGCGCCCCAGGTCATCGCCATCACGATGGGCGTCTACCTCTGCTTCTCGCTCGTCATCTCGGCGCTCACCAACGTCGTCAACCGCCGCCTCCAGGTGGTGAGCCGCTGATGGCCGTCGAGACCACCGCCCTCCAGGAGCCGATCCCGCCGGCGCCGCCCGAGGGGCCGCCGTCGGCCAAGCTCCCGCCCGGCGAGTGGGTGCGGCGCAACCTGTTCTCGTCGGTGGCGAACGGCGTCGTCACCGTCGTCATGGGCGTGGTCATCGCCTGGGCCGCCTACCGGGCCGTGCGGTGGGTGTTCGTGACGGCCGAGTGGGAGATCGTCCGCCGCAACCTCACCTCCTTCATGATCGGGAGCTTCCCGAGGGACCAGCTGTGGCGCCCGTGGGCGTCGCTGTTCGTCGTGGCCGCCACGATCGGCGCGGCGTCGGGCATGGCCGCCGCCGAGGTGGGCGACCGGCCCCGCGCCCGGGCCCCGTGGTGGACGGCCGCCCGCCGCTTCTGGCCGATCGGCGCCCTGCTCGTCGCCATCGCCCTCCTCGTCGAGACCGTCGTCCCGGTCCTGCTGCTCGCCGCCGCCCTCGCCGTCGCCGCGGCCGCCCGGCTGGCCGGCCGCCGCCTCCCCCGCCCGATCGCGGGGCGGGCCTGGCTGATCGTGGTCGTCGGCCTGGTCCTGGCCGTCGGCGTGCTCGTCGCCTTCGGCGGCGTCGGGTGGGACCGGTGGGGCGGCCTGCAGCTCAACCTGGCCGTCACCGTGGTCGGCATCGCCCTCGCCTTCCCGTTCGGCGTGCTGCTCGCCCTCGGCCGGCGCTCGTCGCTGCCCGCCGTGCGGGCCGTGTGCGTCGTCTACATCGAGTTCATCCGGGGCGTGCCCCTCGTGACCCTGCTGTTCATGGGCCAGCTGTTCATCGGCTTCTTCCTGCCGACCCAGATTGATCCGCCCGGGCTCGTCGTGCGGGCGCTGATCTCGATCGTGCTGTTCGAGGCCGCGTACATCGCCGAGATCGTGCGGGGCGGCCTCCAGGCCGTCGGCCGGGGCCAGGTCGAGGCGGCCCAGGCGCTCGGGCTGCGGCCGGCGACGACGACCCGGAGGATCGTGCTCCCCCAGGCGCTGCGGGCCGTGATCCCGGCGATGGTGGGCCAGTTCATCAGCCTGTTCAAGGACACCTCGCTGCTCGAGGTCATCCAGCTGCGCGAGATCCTGACCGTCGGCGAGACGGCCACCCAGCAGCCGGACTTCCGGGGCCGGGGCCTGGCCGCCGTCACCCTGCCGTTCGTGGCCTTCGTGTTCTGGGTCGGGTCGTACACGATGTCGAGGGAGAGCCGCCGCCTCGAGCAGCGGCTCGGGATCGGGGAGCGATGACGGACACGAGGGCGCTGACCGAGGCCGCCACCGTCGCGGGCGGCACCGGCGAGGCGATCATCACCTGCGAGCAGGTCGACAAGTGGTTCGGCGACTTCCAGGCGCTGAAGGGCATCGACCTCGTCGTCGGCCGCCAGGAGGTGGTCGTCGTCATCGGCCCGTCGGGGTCGGGCAAGTCCACCCTGATCCGCTGCATCAACCGGCTGGAGAAGCACGACCGGGGCCGGATCGTGGTCGACGGCACCGAGATGAGCGACGACCTCCGCAACATCGCCGGCATCCGCCGCGAGGTCGGCATGGTGTTCCAGTCGTTCAACCTGTTCCCGCACCTGACGGTGCTGGAGAACGTGACCCTCGCCCCCCGCCAGGTCCGCAAGTGGCCGAAGGCGAAGGCCGAGGAGATCGCCATGCAGATGCTCGAGCGGGTGCGCATCCCCGAGCAGGCGTCGAAGTACCCGGGCCAGCTGTCGGGCGGCCAGCAGCAGCGGGTCGCCATCGCCAGGGCGCTCGCCATGCAGCCGAAGGTGATGCTGTTCGACGAGCCCACCTCGGCCCTCGACCCCGAGATGATCTCCGAGGTCCTCGACGTCATGCAGGAGCTGGCCCGCTCGGGCATGACCATGATCGTCGTCACCCACGAGATGGGCTTCGCCCGCAAGGTGGCCGACCGGGTCGTGTTCATGGCCGACGGCGAGATCGTCGAGGTCGGCACCCCGGAGCACTTCTTCACCGAGCCCGAGGAGGAGCGCACGAAGCTCTTCCTCAGCCAGATCCTCTAGCCCGCGGCGCCGACGGGCCAACGGGTGCGGCCGAGCCGCTCGGTCAGCAGCCGAGGTCGTCGAGGCGGCGGAGGAAGGCGCCCGCGCCGGTCACCGACACGCCGGGGCGGGCGGTCGCCGACTCCCGCAGGGCCCGGTCGGAGGTGACGACCTCGACCTCGCCGCCGGCCAGCTCGCCGTCGAGCAGGTCGACGACCCGCTCGTCGCCGGCGTCGCGTCCCCGCCGGGCCGGGTAGCGCACCTCGACCCCGCCGGCGTCGCCCTCGGGCAGGTCGGCCTGGGGGACGTCGAGCACGAGCACGACCCGATCGCCCGACGCCCGCCCGTACGCCTGGAGCCGGGCGAGGAGCCGGCGGGCGGCGGCCGGGCGGTCGCGCCACCAGCCGTCGGCCGCCGCGCCCATGACGTTGTTGCCGTCGACCACCACCGTCCCCACCGCCGGCCCCGCCCCCGCTCAGCCGGGCAGCAGCTCGGTCGTGATCGTCTCGACCAGCTCGTCCTCGGTGATGGCACCCCGGTGCACGTCGAGCACCTGCCCGTCGGCGCCGATGAACACCGTGTACGGCATCACCGACCCCCCGAGGCCGACGAACAGACGGTCCTCCACGTCGTTGGCCAGGTCGTAGTCCACGCCGGCCTCGGCGGCGATCGCCCGGGCCGACTCGGCCGACGCCCGCACGTTCAGCCCGAGGAAGGCGACCTCGTCGCCGAAGCGGCGGTCGGCCTCGGCCAGCGCCGGCAGCTCCTCGCGGCACGGCACGCACCACTCGGCGAAGAAGTTCACGACGAGGGGCCGGCCGGCGTAGTCGGCGAGGGTGCCCTCCGAACCGTCGAAGCGCTCGAACGGGGCGTCGGGCGCGAGGTCGCCGACCGGGTTGGCGCCGAGGAGGTCGCCGCCGGCGCCCAGGTCGGTCTCGGGCTGGAGGGTGATCTGCGGCGGCTCCTCGTCCCGGGTGGCGTCGGCCACGTAGGAGGCGGCGAGCAGGGCGGCCGACGTGGCGATCACGAGCGAGGCCAGCACGAGCCCGACCCGCCGCCACCGCTCGGCGCCCCGCGAGGGCGCGGCGGCCGCCGGCCGCCCGGCCTCGGGCTCGGCGTCGACCTCGGTGTCCTCGCTCGGCTCACCCACCGGGGCGGAGGCTACCGGGCGCCGACGCGACGACGAGGGGCACCGCGGGCCGGGATCCGGTCCGCGCTGCCCCTCGCGTCGAAGCCCCGAACCGAGGTGATCAGCCGGAGGTGTAGTTGCTGTAGCTGAGGAAGGACGCGGTCACGGGGTCGGTCGCCTTCGCCCGCTCGGCCGACTTGCTCTCGGCTCCGCCGCGGTCGTCGGACGTCCAGGACCGCTCCGCGATCATGACGTTACGCAAGGTGTTGCACCTCCTTTCGGTGGTCGAGAAGACCTCGGAGGACCTCAGCCGGCGAGCGAGACGCCGTCGACCACGAAGTCCATGTGGGCGCCGGTGATGCCCTCGCCGAAGCCGAGGTGGATCATCCCGACGCCCTCGTTGATCTGGGAGTTGAACCGCCAGTCGACGAGCGGGCCGATGCCGGGGTTGGTCCCGAGGCCCAGCTCGGTGGCGTGCAGCTCGTAGGACGGGTTGGTCGCCTCCGCGATCTCGGCGGTGACGTCCCGCCCGTCGAGGTAGGCGGCGCGCAGGCGGCCGTCCTCGAGCTCGAGGCGGACCGGCCCCCGCTCGACCATCTCGACCTGCAGGTCGCGCGCCGCGGCGATCCTCGCCTTGGCGGTGTCGTCCTGCCCGGCCCTCGAGTCCTCGGCCACGAGCACGCCGACGGCCTCGACGTGGCCGTCCATCACGAACGAGCTGTGCCAGTCGGTGCTCGACGACGGGGTGAGCGACACCTCGCAGTAGTTGCCGACGCTGACCCACTCCCCCGGCCCGATCTCGAGGTCGAGGGACGTGTCGACGCGGAGGTTCTCGCCGAGGGTGCAGCGCAGGTCGGTGCCGGGGCCGGCGAAGTCGAGGACGCCGTCGGGCTCGTCGCGCAGCAGCCGGATCCACTCGTTGTTGCGTCTGGTGGTGTCGACGAAGTCGGTGGCGAAGACCAGCGACACCGTGTACATGATCCCGGCGAGGCTGTCGTCGAAGCTGTGGATGGGCAGGGCGAGCACCCGGGAGTCGCTGAACTGCGACCGGATGGTGGCGCTGCCCATGCGGTGGCACAGGGCGACGACGACGTTGGAGCCGGCGGGCATGCGCAGGTCGGGGTCCCAGAGCACCGCGGGGAGCCCGTGGCGCGCCAGCTCGTCGACCAGGCGGGGCTCGTCGGTGACGACGGTGAAGCCCTCGCCCCCGGCCAGCGGCCGGAGGTTGTCCATGCTCGTGACCCGTAGGCCGGTCCCGCCGTTCAGCGAGCTGTGCTCGTCCACGTCGTCGTCCTTTGCTCGTCCGTGCGACTGCATCGGAGACGACGGTCCCGCCGCGCCCACGTGGGGATCGGGTCCGGACCCGGCCCGACCGGCGCCGTCGCCGGGGTGCCTGTCCGTCGATCCGCCACCACTCGTTGCGCCCGTCCTCGCATCGCCGGAACCGCCGATCCGAGAAACACCGTGCGAACGCGGCCTCGCGCTCTTCGTGTTCCCCGGCGGGGACGCTACCCTCGGCCGAACGGCCGCGCAAGGCTTCGCCACTCGCCGGCGAGCGGCCCCGAGACAGGCGGTTCGACTCTTGGATGGCTCTCCGAGCGGGCGACCGGACCCGGCCGCGCTCCTCACCGTCGACGGCCACGCCGACCCGTACCCGATCTACCGGGAGCTGCGGGCGGCGGCGCCGGTGTGCCGCGTGGAGCTCCCCGACGGGCGGTGGTCGTGGCTCGTCACCCGGCACGCGGACGTCGTCGACGTGCTGTCGAGCGACCGCTTCGCCAGCGACCCGGCCTCGGTCGACGGCCACCGGTCGCCCGGCCACGACGTCCCCCTCGGCCGCCTGCTCACCACCACCGACCCGCCCGAGCACACCCGCCTGCGGGCGACCGTGCGGCGGGCGTTCACGCCGGCCGCCGTCGAGGCGCTGCGGCCGCGCGTCACCGCCCTGGCCGAGGAGCTGGCCGCCGCCATCGAGGGCCGGGGGCCGGTCGACCTCCTGACCGAGTACGCCTTCCCGCTGCCCATCGTGGTCGTCGCCGAGATGCTCGGGCTGCCGGCCGAGGACCGCGACCTGTTCCGCGAGTGGTCGCGGGTGGTCATCGACGGGGACTTCCCCATGCCGCCCGAGGAGGTCGAGCGCCGGGCCCGGGTGGCCAACGAGGAGATCGTCGACTACCTCCACGGCGTGTTCGCGGCCAAGCGGGCTCGGCCCGACGACGGCCTCGTGAGCGACCTGCTGGGCAGCGACCTGACCCCCGACGAGCTGGTCGGCATGGTGTGGCTGCTGCTCGCGGACGGCTACGAGTCGGTGGCGTGCACGATCGGCAGCGGCGTGGTCGCCCTGCTCCGCCACCCCGACCAGCTGGCCCGCCTGCGGGCCGACCCGTCGCTCGTCGGCCCGGCGGTCGAGGAGCTGCTGCGCTACGAGTGCCCGGCGGCCACCCTGCACCGCCACGCCGTGGAGGACGTCGACCTCGACGGCTGCCGGGTGGCGAAGGGCGACCTCGTCACGGTGGTGCTGAGCTCGGCCAACCGGGACGAGGCGGTGTTCGACGACCCCGACCGGCTCGACGTGGGCCGCTCCGGCAACCGGCACGTCGCCTTCGGCCGGGGCGTCCACTTCTGCATCGGGGCCGCCCTCGCCCGCATGGAGTGCCAGATCGGGATCGGCACGCTGGTGCGCCGACTCCCCCGGCTGCGCCTGGCCGTGCCCGCCGAGGAGCTGACGTGGCGGCCCAGCCTCATCCTGCGGGGCCTGCGGTCGCTCCCGGTGGAGGCCTGAGCGCCGGTCGGGTCAGGGCCGCTGGAGCTGCCAGAGGCGGTGGTAGAGGCCGCGCTGGTCGAGCAGCTCGTCGTGGGACCCGTGCTCGCGGATCTCGCCCCGGTCGAGCACGACGATCTGGTCGAGGTCCCGAACGCTCGACAGGCGGTGGGCGATGAGCACGACCGTCCGCCCGGACGCCGTCGTCCGCAGCGTCTCCTTGAACGCCGCTTCGGCCTCGTAGTCGAGGTGGGAGGTCGCCTCGTCGAGGGCGAGGACCGGCGCGCCCTTCAGCAGGGCGCGGGCCAGGGCGACCCGCTGGCGCTGGCCGCCGGACAGGCGGTGGCCGCGCTCGCCGAGGCGGGTGGCGAGCCCGTCGGGGAGCTCGTCGAGGAGCGACGAGGCGCCGGCCGCGGCGAGCGCGGCGACCACCTCGTCGTCGCCGGCGTCGGGCCGGCCGTAGCGGACGTTGTGGGCGAGGGTGTCGTCGAAGACGTAGACGTCCTGGCTGACGAGCGAGACCGAGGCCCGCAGGTCGGCGAGGCGCAGGTCGCGGACGTCGTGGCCGTCGAGGAGGATGCGGCCGGCGTCGGGCTCGTAGAAGCGCAGCAGCAGGCGGAGCAGGGTGCTCTTGCCCGAGCCGTTGGGGCCCACGACGCCGAGGCTGGTACCGCCGGGCACGTGCAGCGAGACGTCCCGGAGCACGCGCCGGGGCGGCTCGTAGGCGAAGGACACGCCCTCCAGCTGGAGCTCGCCCCGGACGGCGGCGGGGTCGAGCGCAGCCGGGCCGCTGTGGATGGCGGGGACGGCGTCGAGCACGCGGTTGATCTGGCGGACGCCGGCCGTCGCCCGGTAGTAGGTGCGGGACAGCTGCACGGTGCTGCCGACCGCTCCGACGATCGCCGGGATCCAGTACATCGTCCTCGTGAACGTCGGGCGGGCGACCCGGCCCGACACGGCGAGGCGGGCGCCGTAGCCGAGGGCCGTCGCCCCGGCGAGATAGAGCACCTTCTCGGTGAACGTCGCCTGGAGGGTGGCCGCCGAGCCGGCCTCCAGCCCGGACTCGGCCACCGACCGGCTGAGCCTGGCCACCCGCCTCGCCTCCTGCTCCTCGGCGGTGAAGCTCTTCACCTCGACGATGCCCGAGAGGATGTTCTCGAGGGCCTGGGTGAGCCGCGACGACGGCCTCGACGCCCGGATGAACGCGTCCCTGGTGCGGGGCCCGAAGCGGCGGATCGAGTAGGCGACCAGCGGCCCGGCCGTGCCGGCGACGAGGGCCAGGGTCGGCGAGGTGCGCAGCAGCACGCTGCCGCCGACCAGCGCGGTGAGCGCGGTCTCGAGGAGGACGTCGGTCGACTCCACGAGGGCGCCGATGCTGTCGACGTCCGCAGTGAGCACGTTGAGCAGCGAGCCGGTGCCGTCGGCGTGGAAGAAGGCGAGGTCCTGGGCCTCCAGGCGGGCGAACACGTCGGAGCGCAGGCGCTCCTCGGCGCCTCGGGCGACCTCCTGCCAGGCCCGGCGGCGGCGGTGCTGGACCAGCCCCTCGACGGTGGTCAGGGCCAGGCCGGTGGTGGTGATGGCGGTGAGCTGGGCCCGCACGTCGGTGACGCCGAGCCAGCGCAGGACGGTCGGGGTGTCGCCGTTGACCACGCTCGCCCCGGTGACGACGACCAGGTTCTGGAGCATGTTCAGCGAGTGGGCGCCGACGGTCAGCAGCACCGGGCCGGCTCGGCTGCCCTGGTCGGGGAGGGAGCGGCGCAGGACCCGCTGGAGCGGCCCGCGCGCCGCCGGGTGGAATCGCGCGGTCGCCGGGTCGAGGGCGTCGAGCCGAGCGTCGATCTCGGCGTGGAGCGCGCCCCAGTCGAGCGCCGGGTCGTACTGCACGAGGACGGTGCCGGTGACGGCGCTCGCCGTCGCGGCCGTGACGCCGGCGGTCGCGGCGACGGCCTCCTCGGCGGCGGCCGCCATGGCCCGGTCGCCGCGGATGGAGGGCACGTCCAGGCGGGCGCGCCCGGGGATGAACGAGCGGACGCTCGAGGTCACGGGGTCAGGCGAGTCGGCGCCGGCCGGCCAGCGCGACCACCGGTCAGGTCAGGCTGGCCGACTCGTGCGGTACGGCGGCGCCCGTCGCGGCGCCGTCGCCATTGGTGGTGGGCTCGGCGTCGGCCGCCCGGGACGGGGCGGTGGCGGCCTCGCCTGCGGCGGGCGCGGGCGGCGTCGTCCCGGCCGTGCCGGCCCCGGCCGCCGTGGGCGCCGCCTCCTGGGCCGCGCCCATCTCCCAGGTCGCCTCCTGGACGACGTCGGCCAGGTTCTCCGCCGCGCGGGCCGCGCTGGCGCGGAGGGTCGTCCCTCCGCGGATCCCCGCCTTCACCGTGCCCTTGGCGATCGAGCGCCAGTTGGTGACGAGCGCGGCGCCGACGGAGACCCCGGCGAGGAACGCTCCGGTTCTGCGCATGCGGCGGAGCGGACCCCTCAGCCCTGGCGGGGTGGCCGGACGAGGCTGAGGAGGTCGGTGCCGGACGCCGACTTCACGAACGACGCCGCGCCGACCAGCACCCGGCCCGGCGTGCCGAACACGAGGGTGGCGAACAGGCCGGCGAGGCCGTAGCCGGCGCCGTTGGCGAGGTCGCCCCGCAGGACGTGGCTCAGGCCCGGCGCGATGGCCTCGCTGGCGAACAGGACCGCGTGCGCCGCCGGGTTCCCGGTTGCCGCTGCGGGCGTGGATGAGCTGGAGCTCGCTTCCGCCATGGGACACCTCCGTCGCGCTGACCCCTGGTCCGCGCCTCGACGCCGCTCGGTGGCGACCCTACTGCCGTCCCGTCACGAAGAGCAAGGAGATCACCGCGGGCCGTCGATCCTCTCCGCGGGCGTCCAGCGCCACCGGGTGAACGCCTCGGTCACCCGCATCCCGGCCCGCTCGTAGAGGCGGGGGGCGCCGGTGGCGTTGGCGCGGTCGACGCCGAGCTCGACGGCGGCGAGCCCGCGGTCGCGCGCGTGCCGGAAGACGTCGTGGAGGAGGGCGAGGCCGAGCCCCCGGCCGCGCGCCGCGGCGGCGACGGCGAGCTGGCGGACGAAGCCGGCGTCGCCGGACAGGTGGCAGACGTCGGCGGCGACGACCGTGCCGTCGTGCCGGGCGACGACCCGGCACAGGTCGGGGTCGTAGCGCCCGGGCGCGAGCGCCCACGCCGCCCACGGTCCGTACTCCTCGCGGGGCTGGTCGTCGCCGATGTCGGCGAACGCGGTCTGGATCAGCTCGTGGACGGCGGGCCCGTGCCGGTCGACGTCGAGCGCCGTGGACGTGAACCCGTCGGGCCAGGCCGGCGGCGGGGTCGGCGTCGGCGTCGGCGTCGGCTCGGCGAGGTCGATGCGCATGCGCCAGTAGGTGCGGTCGGCCACCCAGCCCCGCCGCCCCATCCGGGCCGACCCCTCGTCGTCCGAGGCGGGGAGGTGGTGGCGGAGCGGCTCGCCGAGCGACTCGAGCCAGCCGAGGAGGGCGTCGTCCCCGCCGCGGCCCGGCCGGGCGACGCTGTCCGCGTCCCCGCCCGGCGAGGCGACGGCGTACCCGACCACCTCGCCGCCGTCGTCCACGAGCACCCGGGTCCGTTCGTGCATCGGGAACCCCGGCGCCTCCCAGTCCCGCAGCACGTCGTCCTCGTCCGAGTCGACCGCACCACGGTTGACCAGGTCGTAGTCCGCGTAGACCGCCACGATGGCGGCGAGGTCACCTCGGTCGGCCGGTCGCAGGGTCGGGGGCACGGCCCGAACGCTGCCACACCGGGCGATGAGTTCCGGCGGCGGAGGTCGTCGGATAAAGGAGGGCGACCCCTCGCCGCGACCTGCTCTGATGGGTTGCGGCGCGACCACGAGGGAGGACGACGTGACCGCTGCGGACGACGCGGCGCTGGCCATCGAGACGCGCGGCCTCGTCAAGGTGTTCGGCGACACGCGGGCCGTCGACGGGATCGACCTGGCCGTGCGGGCGGGGACCGTCTACGGCGTGCTCGGCCCGAACGGCGCCGGCAAGACGACGACCATCCGAGTGCTCGCGACGCTGCTCCGGCCGGACGCCGGCACCGCCCGCGTGCTCGGGCACGACGTGGTCGAGGAGGCCGACGCCGTGCGGGGGTGCGTGAGCCTGACCGGCCAGTTCGCCTCGGTCGACGAGGAGCTGACCGGCCGCGAGAACGTCGTCCTCGTCGGCCGGCTGCTCGGCCTCGGGCGGCGCGCCGCCGCCGAACGGGGCGCCGAGCTGCTGGACGCGTTCGGCCTGGCCGACGCCGGCGACCGCCTGGTCCGCGAGTACTCGGGCGGCATGCGGCGGCGGCTCGACATCGCCGCCAGCATCGTGGTCACGCCCGAGCTGCTGGTCCTCGACGAGCCGACCACCGGGCTCGACCCGAGGAGCCGCAACCAGGTGTGGGACATCGTGCGCGTGCTGGTGGCGATGGGGACGACCGTGCTGCTGACCACGCAGTACCTCGACGAGGCCGACCAGCTCGCCGACCGCATCGCCATCATCGACCACGGCAAGGTGATCGCCGAGGGCACGAGCGGCGAGCTCAAGGCGCTCGTCGGCTCGGGGAGCCTGCACGTGCGCGTGCTCGACGCGTCGCAGCGGCCGGCCGCCGCCCGGGTGCTGGCGACCGTGCTGGGCGAGACGCCCCAGCTGGCCGCCGACCCCGTCGCCCTCACGGTGCGGGCCGCCGACCCGGAGCGGGTGGCGGTGGCACTGGCCGAGCTGGCCCGGGACGGCGTCGCCGTCGCCGAGCTGTCGCTCGGCCAGCCCAGCCTGGACGAGGTGTTCCTGGCCCTGACCGGCCACCCGGCCGAGGAGGCCGCGACCACGGAGGACGCCGCATGACCGCCGTCGACACGCCCCCGGTGCTGGCGGAGGACACGCTCCGCTCGGCGCTGTCCACCCGGCCCCGGCCGCCCCGGCCCACGCCGGCGGCGGCGTCGTTCGCCTTCGGCTGGCGGGCGATGCGCAAGATCAAGCACGTCCCGATGCAGCTGTTCGACGTGACGGCGTTCCCGATCATGTTCGTGCTGCTGTTCACCTACCTGTTCGGCGGCGCGCTGGCCGGCTCGCCCCGCGAGTACCTGCAGGCGCTCCTCCCCGGGATCCTCGTGATGACCGTCGTGATGATCACGCCCTACACGGGGATGGCGCTCAACACCGACGTCACCAAGGGCGTGTTCGACCGGTTCCGGTCGCTGCCGATCTGGCGCCCCGCCGTGCTGGTCGGGATGCTGCTGGCCGACACGGTGCGGTACTCGATGGCGTCGGCGGTCGTCGTCGTGCTCGGCGTGGTGCTCGGCTTCCGCCCCGACGGCGGCCCGCTCGGCGTGGTCCTCGCCGTCGCGCTGCTGCTCGTGTTCTCGTTCAGCCTCTCGTGGGCGTGGACCATCATCGGCCTGCGCATGCAGACGCCCGAGAGCGTCATGCAGGTGAGCATGACGGTGCTGTTCCCCCTGACGTTCGCGAGCAACGTCTTCGTCGACCCCGACACCATGCCCGGCTGGGTCCAGGCCTTCGTGCGGGTCAACCCCATCACGCAGTTGACCGACGCCAGCCGGGCCCTGATGCACGGCACCGCGGCCGGCGGAGACGTCCTGGCGGTCCTGGCCTGGAGCGTCGCGCTGGTGGCGGTCTTCGCCCCCATGACGATGCGCCTGTACAACGCCGAGCGATAGAGCGCGGTCCGTGGGCGAAGCCGTCCACTGCGAGGGTGACCATCCATTGACGACCGAGGGGCAGGTTGCCAGAGGCGATCCACCGTTGCAGCTGCTGACGATGAAGGCGATGAGCGCAGCGCCGTGCATCGTCTGCCATTCGAAGACGCGCACACGACGGAACCCGCTGGGGACTTCATGACGATGACCTCCGCCGGCAAGCCGAGCCACCACGCTGTCCTCCGAAGCACAAGAAGCGGGGATAACCACGGGCCACGCCATGAGATGGCCGTACGCCCCGGCGGTCCGGATCACTCGCTCGTAACAACGGCTCCGTTACGCCGGACAATTTGCTATCAACCACGCCGAGGAGCGGAGGTGTTGTGGTGCCCGGCAGTAAGTACACCGACTCCGAAGCGAAAAACATCCTGAGCACATGGCCGATGCGGCCGACCGACGCCCTAATGCCCGGCGGTCCATGGCTTCGAGCGTAGCCGCCGGACGGTGTCAGCACCGGCCCACGCCTCCACCGAGCCACGAGCGCGGAGTTCACGCCACGCACGCAGCCCGACGGGCTCTGGCTCGCGATCTACAGGTCCCGTCTGGTCGTGAACCCGTCAGCCGTTATCGGTGCTCGCCATAGAGGTCAGCGGGCACGGCCGTCAACTTTGCTGACAACGATCGCGATACGGACCTGCGCACGCAGTTCTTCTCGTCGATGTCCGTGCCGATTGGCTCAGGACGCTCGTGCAGGTACAGAACGGCGGCTGGAGAGCGCGATGGCGCATGACCGGTGTATTCGACGACGAGCCATTGGATGATCTCGTCTTGCCTGTTCGATCCGTCCGGGTGACCCACGCACTTCCCAATCTGGCGTACGCCGACCACACGTCGTTATACGACGGGCTAAAGGAAGGCGTTGCTCTTGAGGCGCACGAATACCTCGTTCCGCACAGCGCGCTTGGGCCAATCAATGCCGGGATCCGCCGTCCCGTATACCGAGCGTTGAGCCCGCACACTGTCTGACGCCTCACCACGGGTAGCCACTCATACCACTTCGCTACCGCCCGAGCCTGCGATGGTTTCGGTATCGCGCCAGCGATTCGCGCATCTAGTGGCGCCTCCCACGACGACCGAGCGGTGGATGAAGCCGTGGTAGCGGCGCACGGTCGCCGGCTTGGCCGTCCCTCATTGGGTCCGTCGAAGGCGTCGAGGTGCTTGCCCGCAGCTTCCGCAGCCGCACCTTGCCGAGGGACGCGCGGATGCCGCGAGCGATCTGTCAGCAGCCCTGGATCGCCCTCGGCTCCTGGCCGAGCGCCTCAAGATGGTGGAGCACGACGTACAGGTCGTCCCCCTGGCTTGCATTCGCGGACGTCTCGCTGGTCGACGTCCCTCACCAGCTCGGCCCGCAGCGTGTTCGCCTTCTTACCCGAGCCCCGGATTGGCCGTGTCACCTGCCGCGGCTAGCTCGTCAGTGGGTCGAGGCCGCCGTCGACCCGACGTCGAAGTAGCTGGGACGCCTCTTGACTGCCGACGGGAGCTTGGAGGGCACCCTTGCGCAGCGGGATGGGACAGGTTGATCGGACTCTCACCGAATCAGGCGCAGAGGATCGAACCAGGTAGACGCTCTACCGCTGTGACCAGCACCTTCTCTTGCGCCCCCGGCAGGATTCGAACCTGCGACACACGGTTTAGGAAACCGCCGCTCTATCCCCTGAGCTACGAGGGCTGGATAGACGGACGCCCTGTTCAGGCCGCTGGACACGCTACTCGCGCTGCCGGCGGCCGACATCGTGCCGCACGTCTGCCACAACGTGCGTGCTCGAGCGTCGCATCACGGGCCGGCCGCCGCCTTGCGCTGCGCTTCGAACGTCACGTCCGTAAGGAACCCCCGGTACAAATCCTCGTTCAGCAGGTGGAGAAACGAGAATCGCTCACCCGGATCGAACACGAGCTTGCCGTTGCGGATGATCGACTTGGGATCGATGCCCACCCGCCGCGCGTACTTGCGCACCTCCGCCAGTTCGATGTTTGCGAGGTGGCCACGACGGCGGATCTCGCGCAGTCGCCTCCACGTCCGTGAGTCGTCGCGCGCGACGCGAAGTAGCGCGGCCACGCTCACCGGCTCCATCGGCAGGTGGTCGGTGATGCCCTCGACCCACCCTTGGACGTGCTTGTCGATCAGCCCGATGTCTCTGAAGAGCCGCTCGAACGATATCTGGTTGAGGATCACCGCCCATCCAGGCCCCAGCACGAAGTCGAAACCTGGCGAGAAGCTGAACACTGGCTCCTCGAGCTTGGTCAGCTGCTGGCGACCGATAGCGATCCACCCTCCGCGGCGAAAGCCGATCCTGGGATCCGTCCGTCTAACCAGCGTCACGCGCGTGTCGTCGCCAACGACGACGGCATAGAACTGAATGCCGAGATCGAGATCGCGAGGCGCTCTAATTGGAAGCGTCGCGGCTTGGTCGGCCAGCTCCGTTAGATCGCCGAGCTCCGCCAGATCGTCGGCATCGTCGATGACGAACAGCTCGCCCCGGTTGAGCTCGGCGTCGACCGTGTACGGCACAGACTGTCTTCGGCCGAGGTCTTCGAGGCTCTGGCGGGCGAGGTCACGGAAGGCTTCAGCTGCATCGTCTGCGAGGGCGAGCTTCGCGGCGTCGACCTCCCCGTCGGTGCCCTTCCGGCCCACGACGACGGAGACGGCCTCGTCGCTCCTGGCGGCCACGTCCGCTCTGACGTCGTCAAGGCTGGCCATGCGACGCTCCCATGCGCAGTCTCATGTCTTCATCCTTGCGCCACCCCGTCTCGTGGTCGTTCAACGAGGAGGGAAGCTCCGAGCGGGACGAGACGGTGAGCGCCATCCCAGCCACTGACGTCGGTGCGGGCGATCAGGTAGTACGCCACGCCCGTTGATGACATCGCGCGGTACGTGCGGTAGCCGAAGAGGTACAGCAGAGGGTTCACGTTAACACGACCGGTTGCGATGTGGATCTGGATGATCAAGGCAAGCGCGACCGCTGCGATGACTGCCTGTTCGGTGGACTGGCTCACGTCTACGACGGCGGGCAGGAGGTAGCTCCCCACATGGCCGATGACCTCGTCGCTCGCATCTTCTATGGACGTTAAGACGAAGGGCTCTGGGTTGCCCCTGCGAACGACCTGCGCAGCCACGACCGCTACGAATATCCCGAGTAGGGCCGGGACCCCGAAGATGATCACCCACACGAGGTCGCCCCGCGCCCTGTAGGCCAAGAGAGCCATCGCGGGTGAGAAGGCCATGAGGCCCAGCTCGACACGAGCGGACCGTGAGCCGAGCCGCGGCGGACGGGTCACCGCTCCACCGGTGCCGTCGGGTGAAGAGGGTTGCTCCTCCGACCGCCGCGGCGTTCGGACCGCGACACGAGCGCGCCTCGCCGCCCGGGCGGTGGTCGCCGTTCGTGCTTGTTCGGTCGCTTCATTCGTCATCAATGCTCCGCCGTCAACCGTAGCGAGGCGGTGTGACGATCTCGCCGGGCCTACGGGTCCCAGGACCGACCGTCCTTGCCACGAGGGTGCTCGCAGACGCGGGCTGAGGTCGGCGCGGCGGCGCACCGCGTCGAGGTGCGTCGCCACGTCTTCGAGGTCGCCGGGATACAGGTGGCTGTAGCGGTTGAGTGCCATCTCGACGGCTATTCGGCAAGCGGCTATCGGCACGGCGTTCGCTCCGCGGGATCCAGCGCGCCTCAACGAGGCAGCCCTCAATGTCGGCGAGACGCCATCGCGCTACTGGACGAAGGGCATAGCAACGTGCCGTTCCACCGGCGCCTTGACACGCGGACGTGGACGCCTTGCTCCGTGGTGGGTTCAACGCGCCGCTGCGTACCGCGACTGACCCATCCACTCACGTGCGCGACCACGCGTAAGTGCCTCACGCGTGCAAGTCTCCGAGCGCTTCGGCGACAAGGGGCGGAGCCACACGTTCCTGGGCGACGCGCGCACCGGCGGCCCGCACGCGGGTTGTGGCTGCCCACAGCTCGTCGCCGAGCCAGGTTCCCGTGGTGGCGGCCCAGCTGATCTTGCCTCCTGCCGTGCCCGGTAGCTCGGCCATCGCTGCCCACAGCGGGCGTGCGGGTTGGAGCTCCGGAAGCCCGACGGTGGCGGCGACTTTGGCGGCCTGGGTAGGGATGGCGATCCCATCGGGATCGAGGTCGCCCCAGTACCAGAGGCGCTTCGGCAATTCGGCGTCCTCGGCTAGCGCGTAGATCGACTGCTCGAACCCTCTACCAGACCCGAATGCGACCCGACCAACGGGTCCGCTGATGGCGCCGGCGGCGTCCAGGACAACCCAGTACGCGTCGCTGTTCTCGACCACAAGCACGCCGGGCCCGTCGCCAGTGCGGGTGACCGTGAGCGGCGGCGGAAAGCGCCGGCACCCAAGGAGCTCCCAGCTGAGCCGGTCGGGTCCGAACAAGCCGGTCTTGATCAGGGCGTCGAGCGCCTTCTCGTCCGCGAAGATCTCGGCGGACCGGACTCGCATCGGGACGACATCGTCGTTGGTGCGTCGTGCGAGCCAGGTGTTGAGCGCGACGAGCTGCTCGTACTGGGTGGCGGTGATCTTGGCCAATGACGCGATCCAGCCGAGCTGAGCGCACCACGGGTAGGTTCTCCATGGCATGCCGACCGGGACCGTGCGGTTCGCGTCCACGGTCACGAACCTTGGTAGCGGCGGTCGGGTAGCTCGGTCCCAACTCGCCTTCGCCGGCAGGGCAACATGCCCGGCGCCGGCAAGCGTCTCGAGCGCACGAGCGAGGTCGCCAAGCTGGTGGGGTGAGCCGACCAGCTCCGGGGCGGCCGTGACCCAGTGCTGCTGCACCGTCGCGAGCGGGACCCGTACGCGGCCAGCCGTCCGGAGCAGGTCGCCGAGCCGGGCGACGGCCCCTTCTACGCTCACGGGCTCTCCGGCGTGGCAGGTTCGTTGACTGTGTAGCTGGTCGCACTCAGATACCCGTTCGGGTCGTCGGCATCGTGGCCGTCGAGGATCGCTTCGATGACGGCCTTGTGCACGAGCGGGTCGCTGATGCGCAGGCGATGGAGGCCACCGCGTTGGTCGATGTCGTTCCGGAGCCGGATGACCCGGGCGTCCGAACCCTCGAACGCGGAGATGACGGTCGGGTCGTTCAGCCCGGTCGCACAGATGAGCTGGATGCCTGACTTGCGGGCGAGCGCCTGCTGCATCGCGATGAGCTGCTGATTCGAGGCCTTCCCGAAAGGGTTGTCCAGCAGCAACGCGCCCGCTGGCCGGCGGCCGGTGGTTCGGTGGTTGGACCGCACGGCTGCGAGGCAGCAATAGAGCAGCACGGCGAGCGTGAGCTCCTGGCCCCCGGAGTACTCCTTCTCTATGCGGTCCGGGGCGCAATAGTAGACCCGGTTGTCGAGCAGCGGCTTGAGGACCTTGACCCGCCACGATGCGCCGCCGGCGTTGACCTTCACGAGGTCCTTGGCAGCCTCGGCGAGCCATCGGTCGATCTGCTCGGTGCGCGTTGCACGCTTCGGGTCGGCGGCGAGCTGCACGGCCCACGTGTCGACGCGTGTGGCGAGCCGGGCCAGCGCCTCGGTCTCGTCGAGCTTGTCGAAGTCGATGCTGAACGCGGGCTTGCCAGACAGCTCGCCGAACCCGGCAGGGATGTTGCTGCTACGGCTCACGGCGCGCAGGAGGCGGAGCTGGGCTTCGGCGAGGCCGTGAAGTTGGTTCACGAGGCTCTCTCGGTGCCGGTTCAGCTCTTGGAGCTCGTCGCGGATGCTCTTGGTCCGGATGCCAAGCTCCACCGACCAAGCCTTGGCACGATCGTATAGCTCCTCGTCGCTGGTGGACATCGCCTTCTTGGCGAGCGTGAACTCGGCGAAGCGCGGGTCGACGGCGCAGCGCTTGACCGCGTCGCGCTGGTCGGCTCGGGTCTTCGCCGCGCGGTCGCGTTCCTCGATCGTTGCGCGATGAGCAGCGATGCGGTCCTGGAGCAATGAGGTTGCTTCGTCGGGCGAGCCCTCGAACACAGCTCCGGTGGAAACCGGTTCCCCCGGCCAAAGGCTGCCGGTGTTGTGGAACGACCACCGGAACTTCTCGGCGTTCTCCGCTTCGGCCTTCGCCGCAGCTGCGGCCTGGTTCTCCTCGCGCTGCCGGTTGCGCCACTTCACGTTCGCCAGGTCGACGCGGACGACCATCGCGACGCACTCGTCAGCGCTGGTTGCCTTCCACTCCTCTGGGAGCTGAACGTACACGGCGCGGCCTTCGGGCTGGCGTTCGGTGACGGTTCGTCGCGCCTGCTCCAAGCCGTGGTTCGCCCGGACATGGTCGGCCATGCAGCGCTGCTGAGCGTCCTCCGCGGCCGCCAGCAGCGTGGTGCGGCCCTCGGGGGTGGCGGCCCGGTGGGAGGCGAGGCGCGTGTCCACCTCGGGCATCAGCTCGGCGTCGTATCGGGTGACCTCGACGGCCAGGTGAGCGACCAGGCCCTCGGCATCGTCCAACAGTGCCGCATGGCTGCTGCCGCGCTGTCTCTGCTCCAGCGCCGCACGGTGCGTACGCCATTCCTGTTCGAGCTGCTCGACGGGCGCGTCGGGGACCGTGTCGCCGGGTTCGACTCCAACGGACCCGAGCCGGTCACGCCAGCGTGCAGCGGTCTCGTTCGCAGCAGCTGCACGGGCGAGCGCGTCGTCGCGCTCGGTGGCTGCTGCGGCAATCGTGCGGTCCGCGTCATCGATCGCCTGCTGCGCCTTCGTGCGCGCTGCCGCAACCTCGGGTCGCCGCTCGGTGGCCGAGGCGGCTCGGATGCCGATCTGGTCGCAGGCGCCACAGCGGGCGGCGGCGGCTTCTGCCTGGCGGATGGTGCGCTGCAGCGTCGGGAGTGCGTCGCGGAGCTGTTCCCGTTCGGTGTCGAGTTTGGCGACCTTGTCCACGATCGCTCGGAGCCGGGTCGTGTACTCCTCCACAGTGACCTTGGCCGTGATCACGTTCGCATCGAGGGCAGGGTGCTTGTCCTGCCAGCGGCGCACAAAGCTCGTGACCTCGGCGCTGGCGGCCCGGATTCGATCTGCGTTCACACGGGAAATCGCTGCTGTCTCGGACAGTGTGTCGATCTCGGTGCGGAGCTCCTCAGCGGTACGTGCGGCCCAGTCCGGGTCGTAGACAGCTCGGTGCGGCTCGACGACGAACCCGACCTGGTCCCCGGCCAGACTACTGGTGGGCGCGGCGGTGACGAGCACGGCGATGCGGAGTGCGAGATCCGTGTCCTCGAGGACCTGTCGAGCTTCGTCTGTCCGGGCGGCGTCGGTGACGATGACGCCGTTGGCGACCTCGGGATGGCTGGAGATGAGATCGCGACGCTGGTCAACGTCGGCGATATTGGCGGCGATCCAGGTCCACCCGGTGGTCGCGCCGACGCCTGCGTCGACGAGGTGGTCACGGACTCTTTCGACATCGGCCGACGACGCCATGAGGTCGTCTCGTTCGAGCACATCGAACTCGTGCTGCCGTTCCCGAAGCGCGGTCGCAGCATCGGCGGCGGTCCGTTCCGCGGCCTGTGCCTGCTGGTCCAGCATCTGTGTCGCGCGCCTTAGGGTCGCCGGGCCTGGCTCGTCAGCGCCGATGAGCGCCACCAGGTCGTCCAGCCGCAGCAGGCTCACCTGCTCATCCCGATACCGCTCTCGTTCCTCGGTGGCCCGGCGGAGCTCGGCTTCTGCTTGCGCAAGCTGTCGCTCGTTGTGCTTCCGGTTCGGCTGCAGGCCTGTGATCTGAGTTCCTAGGGTGGCGACGCGGCTCTCCGTCGACTGCTGCTGGCCCTCAGACTCGGTGACGAGGGACTCCCAGCGCGCCCGGGCCTCGGCCGCGCTCTCGCTTAGCTTCGCGTCGCCGTTTCTCCGCAGCTCATCGAGCGCGGCGCTAGCTTCCGTGACGAGCGCGTCGATCTGGGTGAGGTCCACGTTTGCCGTCGTCCGGCCCTCCAATTGGCTGGTCCGTATGGTCTCCGCCGCGGCTCGCCTGTTCGCAGCCTCCTGGGCAATCCGGGCCGCTTCCTCGTGATGTGCAAGCTCGGCGCGCACGAGTTCGCCGTACTTCGCGGCGAGCCCAGCCGCGCGTGCTCGTACCGCGTCTCGCAGTGGCTTGAGGTCAGCTTCGGCTAGGTCGTACGCGGCTTGCGCGGCGTCGCGTGCGACCTCGGCGTTGCGGAGGCGCGCGACCGGCTCCAGCGCCTTGCAGATCGCGAATTCTCGTTTGGCGGCGTCGAGTCGCGCTCGGGCGTCCTGCTCCGCGGTGACGGCAATTTCGAGGCGGAACTGGGCTTCGTCCAGATTCAGCTGGCTGCGGATGTTGTCGAGTCGGTTGATCTCGGTGTTCGCGGTGGTGGAGCGCTCCTCGTGCTGGGCCACGCGAGTGGCGGCTTCGTCGCGCGCGGTCTCCTCTCGGGCGGCACGGGCGACGATGGCAGCGGTGAGCTCGCCTGCGGCGCTCGCTCGGATCAAGACATCGCCTTCGGCCAAGGTGGCGTATTCGGCGGCCTCGGCGAGCCGCTCGAGGTGCCCAGCCATTGTCTCGCTGAATTCGGCGTCCTGCTCTAACGTCGCTCGATTCGCGGCGGCGATGGCGTAGTCGCGAAGTGTGGTCGTGAAGTCGAGCGAGACGGACCGGTCGTTGAGAGCAGACACGAAGAACTCGATGACGGCGTCGGCGCTGTTGAGCTTGGCAACGAGCCGTTCTGCGCCGGCCTCGTCGTCGTTCATCCGCATCTGGTAGCGGAACAGCTCGGGATCGAGCTCCGTCTGCTCGTCGAGGACCGTCGCCCACTCCGACTGCGTGCGGGTCCACACGAATCGGGCCGCTGGCTTGTTCCGGAAAAGCTCGTGCAGCGCCACCCGGTAGTCGTCCAGCGTGCGTCGGCGGCCGTCGGAGAGGAACGGGAGGTCGGCGATGTCGAACCGCTCGGGAACCCTGAAGGCGTAAAACGCGCGATTCAGGCTTCCGGTGGCGACGTCACGCGGCCGCTGCCGGCCGGGCCACTCGTAGCATCCGGCGACGACGAAGCGGCCGGCGGCGACGCTCTCCCACTCGGCGACAATATGAGACGTATCGCCGGTCTGAACGAAGTCGCCGAGGTTTGCGCCGCCCATCTGCGCGCGTGCGTTAGGCACGACGATGCTGGTGAGCAGACGAAGGAGCGTCGTCTTCCCACCGGTGTTCGTGAGCGACCAAAGGACCTTCGTGGCGGCCTTGCCGGTCGGGATCGACAGGTCCAAGTCGAGCGGGTCGAACCGCGCGGCGGGCGGGCCGACGTTGCGCAGGTAGACGCGGCGCAGCATCAGCTCCGGAGGGGGCGTCGGTGCGCTCACCGCTCGTCTTTCCCGCCGGCGGCACCTTCGGCGTCGGTCACCGCGGATCTGGTGGGCTTGTCGGTGAGCTTGACGAGGCCGGCGTACACGTCACTGTCCTCCACGAGCGCGGTAACCGCGAGCCGGAACCGGTGTGTGGCCCGGTAGGTGCCGCCATCCTCGTTACTGCGACGCTGTAGCAAGCCTTGCTCCTCGAGGTACTCGCACGTGCGCTTCACGATTCCGAGCCGGTCCTTGATCGACACGCGTTTCGCGTCGAAGCGGTCCTGGCGCATACGAACCCACTGGCGCCACAGCTCGATGAGCGCGTCGTCGCTGTTCTCGGGGTCCGCGGCAGCCGCATCTGAGAGCCGGTCGATGAGCCGGTTCAGGTAGTCGACGACACCGGAGACTGCGACAACTGCGACCCGCTGGTCGTCGTCGAGCCGGTCGGTGGTCGGGTACGCGACCCGGGCCACCGACAGGACCACGATGCCGAGGAGCGCTCGTTCGTGTGGGTATGTGTTCTTCCGGAACTCGGACAGCGGCATCCTGAACGGAGCGTCAGCATCTGCGACGGCGATTGCTCCGGCGACGGGGTCGACATGGAGTGTGATGCCAGTGCCGGCGGCGACGCGGTCGGCGGCGAGCGCGAACTGCTCGTCATGTAGGTACCGGTCGACGAGCTCCCTATATGCCTCAGTTCGCGCCGGCAGCTCCTTGGGACGTGCCGCGTACCCCAGCAGGCGGCCGATGTCGGCCAGATCCTCGCCCTTGACGCTCATGCTCCTACCCCACGCCATCGAGGGCGTCGGCATCAGCCGTCGGCCATCCACCCTCGACGGCAGCCGCTGTGACGCTCACCGGGACGACGAGTAAATCATCGGCGTCGATGGTCGGGTCCTCGGTGCGAGCACCCGTCGAGATCGCAAGGAGGATAGGTGTGTCGGGCTCGGCCGCCATCAGGTTCGTGCCCAGCAACTCATGGGATGCGTGGCAGAGCACGGCCGCAACGGTCCGCGGATCGAGGGTGTCGCCGGTGGTGTTGACCCCTTCGCGGCCGCGGGTAAGCAGGTCGGACAGGTACGCGGGTTCGGAGACATCGGCGAGGAGCCCGTCAACGAGGTTCTGGTACGCGACCCACCACGGATCGACGTCTACGTCGTCGAAGAACGGGTCCTCGTCTAGCTCGCCTTCGTCCGGTTCGGTCGGCGGCTCCAGCAACTCGTCCAGAAGCACGGCTAGCGACGGGGGCACAACGGGCCGCAGCGCGGCCATTCTCTCAAACATGTCCGTGCACCAGCGCTGCACCTTGCCTGTAGGTGAGCCAAGCAGCGGTACGAGGACATCGGCTTCGAGATCGACGCGTCGGAGGCTCCCGCGGGTACGGCGGAAGCTGTCATCCTGGGCGTCGCGGTGCACTTGGCGAGCGCCGATGAGGTGGCGCTGAAGGTCCAGGTGCCGGGAGTAGCACGACCGGAGCAGGCGCACGAGCTCGTTCGCGCGCTGCCGCTGCACCGGATCCTGCTCGGCGTCGCGGCGGTCCTCCACGGCGGACAGGAGCCGCGTCTCGGCGGTGATGCGGTCGGAAATGTGGTTGAGTGCGCGGCGCAGGATGAAGGGCACGGTTTCGCCCCAGTCCCAGGTTTCGTGATCCATCTGGGTGTCCCGCAGGATGGACCGCACCTGTTCGAGGTGCTGCACCGTCAGGTAGACCGCGCGTCGGGCGATCTCGACGGCGCTGTCGAGCGCGCCACGCTCGAGGAGCGCACGCATCTGCGCTTCGGCGGCGATCTGGGCTGACTCGACGTCGAGATCAAGCGCGTCGATAAGGACGTTTACCGCGTGTTCGGAGGCACGCAGATGCACGGTCTCATCCGGGTTCCACTGTTCGTACAGGAGCCGGAACTCGTGGCGCCGTTGGGTCGGTGCGTCTCCGGTGTGGTCGACGTAAGTAACGACTTCGGGGACATCGGCGAGAAGCGCGCTCAGCACCCGCGACGCGACGAGCTCGTGCTCCGTCTCGTCATCTTCGGGATTCTGGCGGGCGGCTTGGCGTGCGCAGTGAGCAAGTGCTTCGTCATAGCTCCGGCCTGCGGAGACGCCCATCGCCAGGGCGACCTCGTCGATCGTGGCGATCGCGAGGCTCATCAGGTCGTAGCGGTCCCAGTGGTCTCCGCCGAAGCTCGCCTTGTTTCGCTCCAGGTCGTGCAGGGGCCGGGTGGCCGCGATCGCCTTGACTCGGCGGGTGATCGCGCCGTCGTCGGTCGCGATCGACAGCGACAGATCACCGAAGTCGTCCGGATAACTCATCCCCACGGGGGCAAGCCTAGAAGTGCCCTGTGACACTTTGCCCGGGGGCTGTCTGGGAACACACGTTCGTGTATGCCCGTCATGCGCGGAAGGACAGCGAGATTGCCATGCCTCGGTTCGACAGGACGCCCACGTGAAGCTGATGCGTGACCATCCTTCGGTCGGAGACGTCGACGCCGTGGCCCACTGTCTCCACGAGCAGGCAGCGCAGCGGGCGAAGCGCCGGGCCGAGGCGGTCCATGCGCTGCGCGGGTAGCCCCCGCTCGTCACACCTCCCGTGAACGTTCGGCGTTGTGCCTTTCCGGCTGACGCGCCGCGCGCTCGATGATCTCGCCCTCGACACATTTGCGCGACGGCCGGCGAATGACTTCGTCGACGTGCACGACGTCGTCCGTGCGTTCGTGGAGCAACGCAGCCAGGACCCGAAGGGGCAGGAGTGAACCAAGCTCCGCGTGACGTCCGCTCCGGTTTATAGCCCCCACCACGGGCGCTATCGCGGGCTCTGGCGGCACGATGAAGACAACGACGTCGGTGTGGGCACTCGCCGTCGGCTGGCATGAGGCGGTCAGCCGCGACGACGCCTACGCAGCGCTCAAGCGGCGCGACAGGAGAGCGACTTGATGCCCACCGAGCCGGACTACTTGGATCTCGTGTTGACGCTCGAGGAGGCCCGATCGTTCGTCGTGCAGGTCAACGAACAGGCTCCTGGTCTGATCGCGGAGGCGCGTACTCGACCCGGTGAGGAGGTGTCGGGTCGTACGCCGACACCGAGGGACTCGCAATGAGGGCGAGTCGCTTGAAGAGGTCTGGGTCGGCACAAGATGCCGCCCCTGCGAGGCGCTCGTTCCGAGCTACCGCCGTAGCCCGAATGAGTCCAAGTGGTACTCGTCGCGATGCTCCCGATCGAGTCAGGTCTGGAGAACGTTGAGTTCGAATCCCGCGACCCGGTGGTTCGGAGGCGAACGAGATCGTCGTCTGCAGGCGTTTCGTTCTGACCCCGATGGCTCCGCCGTGCCACAACGGGCGGCGCATGGGAGTTGTGAGCGGCACCTCGCGGTCACCTCCACACGGCAGCCGACCTGTGGAACGACATGGTCCAGCGGAGACGCGACCGGCCGGGTGGAATTAGGAAACCGCTGCTCTCTCCCCTGAGCTACGAGGGCGGGCATCGGCGAGCGTACCGGGCAGGGGCGCTACGATCCGTCGACCGGCAAGCGGGACGGGCTCGGCCGGCCGACACGACGGGGCACGTGCACGGCCTGGGAGGGCAGCGATCGACCGCATCCGGGACCTGTTGGGGTTCGGCGCGGCGCGCCACGACGGGGACGAGACGACCGGGTCCACGCTTCGTGGCCGGCTGAGGCTCGGCGGGGCACAACCCGGGCTCGCCTGGGGGCGGCTCCGTCGCCGGCTCCGGGGCGGCGGCCCGGAGCGCCAACCGGGTGGGCACTCGCTTCGCGAGCTGCTGGGGCTGGACGCGGCTCACCACAAGCGGGCGGGGCACACGCTTGCCTACTGCCTGCTCGTCGGGCTCCTGCTCGGCCGGGCGCACTATGCGTCGCCGGGCGCGGCCGCTGACGCCGCCGAGCCGGCCGTTGCCCACCGGGCCGCCGTCAACGCCACGCGGCTGCCGCCCAACGAGGCCGGGCGGATTATGGTGTTCATGTACCACCGGGTCGGGGACCCCGCCTCGGCGCCGGACCTCACCATCTCGCCGGCCGACTTCCGGGCCCAGCTCGACTACCTCTACGAGCACGGCTACCACCCGGTGAACCTGCGGGACCTGTTCGAGTGGGACCTCGACGTCCCCGCCGGCAAGACGCCGGTCGTCCTCACCTTCGACGACTCGAGCGACAGCCAGCTCACGATGGAGGAGCGCGACGGCGAGTGGGTGCCGACCCCCGACAGCGCCGTCGGCATCCTCACCGCCTTCTCCGCCGAGCACCCCGACTGGCCGATGCGGGGCACGTTCTTCGTGCTCCCCGAGGCGGCGCCGCCCAACAACCTGTTCGACCAGCCCGAGCTGGCCGAGGTGAAGCTGCGCTACCTCGTCGACCACGGCATGGAGATCGGCAACCACACGCTCTGGCACGCCGACCTCGCGACGGCCGGCTTCGGCCAGGTCATCGACCAGCTGGCGGCGGCCGACACGGCCATCGGCGAGCTCGTCCCCGACTACGACGTCGTCAGCCTCGCCCTCCCCTACGGCAACTACCCGGCCAACGAGGGCATCCTCCGGGCCGGCGACGGCGCACGCGGCGCCTACCGGTTCGCCGGCGCCGTCGAGGCCATGGGCGGGCCGAGCTACCCGCCGGGCGACGACCGCTTCGACCCGTTCCACGTCCCCCGCATCCAGCCCGAGCCCCAGAAGGGCATCGCGGAGACGGCGTTCTGGTGGTTCGAGGCCCACCCCGGCGACCGCTGGGTGAGCGACGGCGACCCGGCGACCCTGACCGTGCCGACCGGCGCGGCCGGCCACCTCGACCGCCACCTGCTCGACGCGGCGGGCATCGCCGTCGTCGAGTACTAGCCCCGACCCGGCGCGGCGTCGGCTGAAGGTCGGTGCGCGCGACCCGTAGCGACGCTGCCGGCAGGGCGGTCCCGGGCCCGACGGATCACGGGCAGCGGCGCGACATCACCCCTGCTTAACGGTCCCTTTGGACCCCGTGCCGTACCGTCGGGACCGGTCGCCCACGGGGGCGCCATTCCACGAGAAACGAGACGGAGATGAGGCACCGGAGCCGGACGTCCGCAGCGGTCGCACTGGCGACGGCGCTGCTCGGCGGGTTGGGGATCGTCGGCGCCGGGCCGGCGACCGCAGGGGCGCCGGCACCGAACGGGCTGATCTCCTACTCGTCCTGGGACGACCAGGGGAACTACGACATCTACGTGATGGACCCGGCCACGCACGACGCGGCGCCGGTCCGGCTCACGAGCGACGGCCGGTACAACGGCAACCCGGACTGGTCCCCCGACGGCACCCGGATCGCGTTCGACGGGTGGGGCACCCACTTCGGGCCCCGCATCCAGGTGATGGACACCGACCCGGCGACCGACGACTGGTCCGTCGTCAGCGAGCCGTGCGAGGACGACTTCGACTGCTACGGCGACTTCCAGCCCGCGTGGTCGCCGGACGGCACCCGCATCGCGTTCGTGTCGTCCCGCCCGAACGCCGACGGGAGCCCCAACTGGAGCTACGAGCTGTACGTGATGGACGCGACCGGCGAGGCGGGCGACCTGCCCCCGGCCACCCGGCTGACCACCGACCCGCTGCCCGAGTTCGGCGGCGGCATCAGCGACTCGCAGGTGACGTGGTCGCCCGACGGCGAGCGGATCGCGTTCGTGTCCCGGGGGCGCGGCGAGGGCGTCGACTCGTGCGACCTCTGGATGATGGACTCCCACGACCTCGACGGCGACGGGTTCGGCGACGACCTCACCCGGCTGACCTTCGACGAGAGCGCCCTGTGCGGCTCCACCGAGGACATGACCCCGCAGTGGTCGCCCAACTCGAGCCTGATCGCCTTCGCCAGCTTCCGCACCGGCGACTGGGACATCTGGCTCGTCAACGCCGACGACCCCACCGACCTCCGCAACGTGACGAGGACGGGCACGAACGACGAGTACCAGCCGGGCTGGTCGCCCGACGGCACCCAGATCATCTTCCTCAGCGCCGTCACGGGGACCTACGAGCTGTACGCCCTGCCCGTCCCTTCGCCCGAGTCGGCCACGACGCTCGCCGCCGCCACCGCGGCCGCCGCCGCCCGGCCGAGGCAGCTGACCTTCGACGGCCGCAACAAGACCGAGCCCGACTGGGGGGCGCGCGCCGGTTCCGTGCCGGGCACGGCGGCGCTCACCGTCGCCAGGACGGGACGGGGCACCGTGCGCAGCACGCCGGACGGCATCACGTGCGGCCGCGACTGCGCCGCCACGTTCGTGGCCAGGACGACCGTCACGCTGAAGGCCAGGCCGGCGACCGGCGCCCGGTTCGCCGGCTGGAGCGGCGACTGCACGGGGACGTCCACGACGTGCACCCTGACCATGCGGCGGGCCAGGTCCGTGACCGCCACCTTCGTGGCGGCGCCGTAGCGGGCCAGGCGCGCCGTCAGCGGATGCGGACGAGGCGCATCGTGTCGGTGGCCGGCTCGGGCTCGGTCGGCGACCCGGCGAGCACGACGGCCACGTCGCCCACGGCGGCCAGCCCGGCCCGCACGGCCGCCTGCACGGCGAACCACACGATGTCGTCGGTGCTCGTCGACTCGGGGACGACGAGCGCCCGCACCCCCCAGCTGAGCGTGAGCTGGCGGGCCGTGCGCTCCGACGGCGTGGCGGCCACGATCGGGATGCCGGGCCGGAACCGGGAGATGGCCCTGGCCGTCGCCCCCGACCGCGTGCAGGCCACGATCAGCTCCGCCTCCTGGTCGATGGCCGCCTTCCAGCCGGCGGCCGTCGTCGCCGCCGTGATCCCGGCCGGCGACCCCCGCCCTCCGGCCACCTCCTGGACGCCCAGGTTGGCGCCCCAGCCGGCGTAGTCGAAGTCCCGCTCGGCCCGCTCGGCGATGCGGGCCATGGCCGTCACCGCGGCGACCGGGTCCACGCCGATCGCCGTCTCGCCCGACAGCATCAGCGCGCTGGTGCCGTCGAGCACGGCGTTGGCCACGTCGGTCACCTCGGCCCTGGTCGGCGTCGTGGCCGTCACCATCGACTCCAGCATCTGCGTGGCGGTGATCACCGGCCGGCCGTAGCGGACGCCCGAGCGGATGATCCGCTTCTGGAGGTGCGGCACCTCCTCGAACGGGAGCCGCACCCCGAGGTCGCCGCGGGCGACCATCACGGCGTCGGCCACCGCCACGATGCGGTCGAGGTCCTCGACCGCCTCGGGCGTCTCGATCTTCGCCACCAGCATGGGCGGGTCGGCGCCCGCGGCCGAGCGCACGCGGGCGACGTCGTCGGCCGAGCGGACGAAGGACACGGCGACGAGGTCCACGCCCTCGGCCACGAGCGCGTCGAGGCGCTCGAGGTCGTCGGCGGTCGGGGTGGCGAGCGGGACCCGGGCGCCGGGGACGGCGATGCCGGGCCGGCCCTGCACGGTGCCGCCGCTGCGCACCGTCGCCGACACGCGGTCGCCGGACCGGTCGACGACGGTGAGCACCACCCCGCCGTCGCCGAGGGCGACCCGGTCGCCGGGCTGGAGGAGGGCGAGCACGACGTCGTCGGTGACCCCGACCCGCTCGGACGTGCTGCCGTCGCCCGGCCCGGCGCCGACGAGCGAGACCGGCGCGCCGGGCACCAGGCGGGCCCCGCCCTCGGGAAACGGCGCGGCCCGCACCTTCGGCCCCGGGAGGTCGGCCATCACGCCGACGCCGGGCACGGCGGCCCGCAGCCGGCGCACGCGGTCCAGCGCCTCGTCCGTCGGCCCGTGCGCGAGGGTCACCCGGGCCACGTCCATCCCCGCCGCGGCCATCGCCTGGAGCGCGGCCGGGGCGTCGCAGGCCGGGCCGACCGTCGCCACCACCTTCGTGCGGCGACCGGCCCGGCGCTCGGTCACCCGTTCGGCGCCGGGATGCAGCGGACGGCCTCCTGCGCCCCGCAGGCCAGCTCGGGGCCGAGCGCCACGCCGTCGAGCGGCACGAGGGGCAGGGTGAGCCGGCTGGGCCGGGCGACGGTGTGGAACAAGGTGTTCACGCCGGGCGTGGTCTTCGGGACGTAGGCGTAGTAGCTGTCGAGGATCGGCGGGGCGCTCACCTTCACGAGCAGCCGGTGCCCCGGCCGGAACACGTGGCCGACCGGGAACACCTCGACCAGGTACTCCTCGACGGCGCCGGGCACGACCAGCTGGGGGTTCGTGTGCGGCCGCCACGGCCGGTACAGCACGCCGTCGTCGACGTCGCTCTTCGTCTCGTCGACGGCCCGGTGGCTGGACCGCAGCATGCCCCGCTGGAGGTACGTGCGGCTGCCGTCGGGCGCCTCGTCGATCAGCTGGACGAACAGCTCGGTGTCGACCGACGTGGCCGACAGGAACAGGGTGGCGGTGATCGGCCCGACGACGGCCATCGGCGCGGTCATCGGCGAGGTGCGGTAGACGAGCTCGTCGGGCCCGTCGGCGGTCGTGAACGGCGGGCCGAACGCCGGCCCGGCCTGGTACGACCACGCCTGCCGCCGGGAGCCGGAGAGGTACGCGTCCGACGGCGCCTCGAGCACGCCCGGGGCCGAGCGGGTGAGGCGGCCGCCGCTGCGGAAGTGCCAGTCCGTCCACCGCGTCGTCTCGAGCGGGAAGTCGGTCGACTCGATCCGCCCGTTGGACACGAGCACGCCGTCGGCGTCGCGGTGGGTCTCGAGCAGGGTCGTCACCGAGCGGCGGTCCTCGTCGAGCGCGCCGAAGCGGGGATCGGCGGCCACGCCCATCCAGTGGTCGACCCAGGCCTTGCGGTCGGCCCACACCTCCGGCCCGGCGCTCGACGGGTTCTGGGTGTCGTGGTCGCCGTTGGTGATCACCAGCCGCTTGGGCACGCCCCGCACCAGCTCCCACAGGTGCGTCGGGCCGCGCGGCCCCGTCTGCTCGTCCTGGTACGCGCCGGTCACGTGGATCGGCACGTCGATCAGGTGGGCGTAGGTGACGAGCGAGCGGGCCCTGAACCACTCGCTGTCGGTGTCGTTCAGGCCCTGCACGAGCGGGTCGTCGAGGACCGTCCGCCGCTTGGTCAGCTGGTCGTTCGCGCAGCGCAGGCGGCGGTTCTCGACGTCGTCATCGTCCTCCTCCCGGAAGATGCCGGGGGCGACGCCGCCGAGCAGGTCGTAGGCCGGGCGGATGGCGCCGGCCCACAGCAGCGGGAAGCCGTAGTTGGCGACGCCGCCCGGGTACGTGAGCCCCCGGTAGAGGTCGTCGATCAGGCCGGAGACGGTGACGGCCCTGAGGTGGCGGGGCCGGGTGGCGGCGACCATGAAGCCGGTGATCCCGCTGTAGGAGTGGCCCATGATGGCGACGTCGCCGTCGGACCACGGCTGGCGGGCGATCCACTCGTCGATGACGTACTTCCCGTCCTCGGCGCTCTTCCAGCTGAACAGGTCGAACTCGCCGCCCGAGCAGCCGGTGCCCCGCACGGACGCGTGGACGGTGACGTACTCCCGGTTGAACCGCTCGGTGAGCTGGCGGCTGTCGTCGTGCGGGAGGACGGGGACCATGGTCAGGCCGAGGTCGTTCAGCAAGGTGCCGTTCTCGGCCGAGCCGCCGTCGTAGCCCGACATCTCGAACACGGTCGGGTACCGCTGCCCGGGCTGGTAGCCGTCGGGGAGCCGCACGTTGACGGCGATGTCCACGCCGTCGGGCATGGTGACGTAGTCGTTCGGCGCCGCGACCGCCCGTGGGGCGGGCGCGGCGACGAGCACGGTCGCCCCCGCCAGGACGGCCAGCACCGGCGCCAGCAGGCGCCCCCACCACGGGCGTGGGCCCATCGACGTCCCCCTCACTCGGAATGCGGCCGCCCCGTACCCTCGCGCTCGCGGGGGGAAACGGCCAGCGCGGGGACGGGCGGGTCAGCCGGCCGCCACCGCCACGCAGGTCGAGAGCTCCGAGGTGGCCTGGTCCAGGTCGTGGACGACCTGGGTCGCCGTCGCCGAGACGACCTGGCCCGGGCGGCTCCGCCCGGAGAAGGACTCGTCGAACGACGCATGGCCGTCGCCGTCGGTCCGCACGGTCACCGACCCGAGCAGGCGCCCGGCCTCGCCGTGGCCGGAGGCGTCGCAGGCGGCGTCGGCGAAGACCTCGACGCGGAACGACGCTTCGGGCAGGGAGTCGAGCGTGCCGGCGACGGTGGTGGTCGCGCCGGCCGCCGTCGCCGTGGCGATGTCCGGGAAGTTCTGGAGCCGGTTGGGGCCGTCGTCCTCGTCGCCGGGGTCGTTGGCCGTCACGCCGTCGCCGAGGAGGTCGACGGCCAGCCCGGCGTTGTCGTGCACGAGGTTGGACGTGACGGCGACGTTGCCAGCCCCCGCCAGCAGCTCGATCCCCGGGCCCCGGTTGAAGGCCACGCGGTTGGTGCCGTCCAGGAACGCCCCGCCGACCCAGCTCCGGTACGGCCAGGACGTGGCGATGCCCAGCGACACGCCGGCGCCGCCGTTGCCCAGGCGCCGCGTGCCCGTGAGGTCGGTGCCGATGGCGTTGGCCTCGACGACCACGTTGCCGTAGCCGTCGACCGCGATGCCCCGGCCGCGGTTGGCGGCGATGACGTTCGGGGCGTCGACGACGCCGATGCGCACGGTGGCGTTCGTCTGCCGGATGCCGTCGCCCAGGTTTGCGAGCGGGGCCGTCCCCGTGACGTCGGTGCCGATGCGGTTGCCGGCGACGAGCAGGCCGACGGGCCCGAACGCCAGCTCGAACCCGACGGCGACGCCGTGGCTCCCGTTCCCGGAGATCACGTTGTCGGCGACGACGCCCGCGGTCGCCGAGATCGAGACGCCGCCGCCGGTGTTCGGCACGGCGGACGTCCCGGCGACGTCCGTCCCGATCCGGGAGCCCCTGACGATCGTGCTGCTGCCGCCCTCGGACCGGATCCCGACGCCGCCGTTGCCCGACACGACGCTGTCGACGACGTCGGCGTCGACGTAGCGGAGGAAGAGGCCGTCGCCGGCGTTCCCGCGGTCGACCGTCCCGGTGACGTCGGTCCCGACGAAGCTGCGGTCAAGGAGGAAGTGGCGGCCGGCGACGACGATCCCCTCGGCGCGAGAGCGGTTGACGGCCAGGCCACGGACGACCGGGATCGGCGAGATGTAGGCGGGTGTGACCTCCAGCGGCCCGGCGCGGACGAGGTTGATCTCCACGACCGGCGCTCCCGCGTAGCCGGGTTGGGTCGTGCCGTCGATCGTCGTGCCCCGCAACAGAGGCGGGAGGGGCCTCGCCGGCCGGATGCCGAACGGCGGCGAGCCCGGCAGGGCGAAGGCGATCGTGCTCGCGGTCTCGGCCGGCAGCGCGTTCGCCGCCGTGATCGCCTCCCGCAGGGTGCAGCTGGCCTCGTCGCACCCACCGGTGTCGTCGTCCGACACGGTCGTGACGACGAAGGTCGCCGAGCCGCCCTCCGCAGCCGGCGCCGGCGTGGCCGGCACGGCCACCCCGACCACGACGAGGGCGGCGATCGCCGTCCGTGTGCGCATCGGTCGTCCTCTCCTGGTTCTGCTGGTGGGCCGGTGCCGGTGTCAGAGCACGACGCGGACGGTCACGAGCGGCGAGATCCGGCCGAGCATCAGGGCGCCGGCCGGCCCGAGCGCCATCGCGTGCCACGCGGACTGCCCCGCCTCCACGTACACGATCCCCGTGCCGCCGAACGTGCGGTCGGGGCGTCCTCCCGGGCGGAACCGCAGCACGGCGACCGCTTCGCCGTCGGTGCGGTCGTCGTTGGCGGCCACGACCACCCGACCGTCGGGTTGGACGCCGACGCCGACCGCGGCGTCGCTGAGCCCGCTCCCGAGCGGCACGGTGACGACGCCGTCGCCGCCGAAGGTGGGGTCGAGGCTGCCGTCGCCACCCAGCCGCA